>NZ_JAUBSH010000017.1:0-101811 GCF_036704705.1 Microcoleus sp. K1-B1
TGACCTATCTTTTTTTACCACAAGTTGGTCAACACCTCACTCTATCTCGGTTGCGGCGGAGTTGTCACCCCGCCAGGATTTCTTCAGTCCTCTTCAGAGGACTTTCGCTATTAGACAGGGGTTTTAACCCCTGGCGGACTGACGGGATGACTAACGAACTTGGCGAGCTAACAGCTTAAGTTGACACCTATGGGCATTGCTGTCTCCCTACTTAGTGGTTGACAATTAGCAATTACCAATTAGCAATTACCAATTACCAACAATTTAATATGTTCCTGCAAGCAGATGCAGCGATCGCACTTTAAATGAAAACAAGTGGCAGCGCGATCAATCTTCCTAAATAAACCTAGCCTTTATGCTGCTAATTTGTTAAGATTTACAAACATCAGGGGCATCAGCACAAGTGCAAACTCATCAGCATTCTCAGGCAAAAACAAACTAGACAAGCAAATTACACAAAATAATACTTAGAAATTTCTTGCCCTAACGCTCAAAGGCAAGTGTATCATGAACATCGAACTATTAAAAGAAAAATTAGAACAGCTAAAAAAACGTCCCAATTCGAGCAAAGGAACGATCGACCAAATCGAAAAATGGTTAATCGGTTCCCACATTTTGCAGAGATTGCGGATTAACCCTTACTACGTCGCAGGGGATACAGTCAAGAATATTAAAAGAATTACTTCGGAATTTCTGCACGGAGTGAAAGCTGGTGCCTTCGACTTGCACTGGGATATTCACTGCCCCCACTGCAACATGATTACAGAAGAATTTAAGGATTTGGCAGACACATCAGAAATGTCTTTTTGCCAGATGTGCGAGCGCGAGTTTAAAATTGATTTGCTCGATCGCGTCGAAGTTACTTTTTCCCTCAACAAAGAAATCGAAGACCCGCAACTGCGGCCCGTATGCGCTCCCCCTCCCGTACTCCAGAGCAAACTGCAACTGGTAACGCCTTTATACTGCACCGAATCGGAGATTGTCACCTTAGAAAACGGTCGATATCGCTACTGCTGTCCCCTGACTTTAGCTAAAGGGATTTTGAAGGTTGAAGGCGAAGAAACAGAAGAGATACAAGAAATTAAACTCCAGCAGTTGGCCGGCCCAGATTTCGATAAAAAAGAGCTGGCCGTGCGTCCCGGAAAAGTTAAGCTCGAACTAACTAATACCGAACACAATTTGTCCGGGCTGATTTTGCATTCAGATGAATTGCCCGATGAACTGACATTAGAACAACTGCCCCTGCGGCTGTCAGGAATGCAACTGCTTCATCACCCGGATTATAAGCGTTTGTTTGGCGATCAAGTAATATCGGAAAGAGAGCGAGTCAAGATTCGGGCGATTACTATTATGTTTACTGATATTACCGGTTCTACCAGAATGTACGAAACGCTCGGAGATACCAAAGCTTACAATATTGTCCGCGACCATTTTGAAATTTTCTTTGAGTCGATCGAGAAATTTGGCGGTAAAGTCATTAAAACCATCGGTGATGCCGTCATGGCTTCCTTTATCAGCAACGAACAAGCAATTATGACAGCCACCGATGCTGTGGCTAGTTTCAGGAAATACAATTCAACTCGCCAACAAGCAGAGTGGATTCAAGTCAGGATTGGCATTCACCGAGGTACGGCTTTGCTGGTAAATCTTAATAATTCGATCGACTATTTTGGCTCCACAGTCAACAAAGCTGCCAGGATTCAAAATCTTTCTAAAAGTGACGAAGTTTCGTTTTCCGAAGATGTTTACAGCGACCAAGCATTTTTGACAGCATTAAAAGCTGCTGGAGTGTCCGAAATTCACAAACGAGTTGAAGATTTAAAGGGCATACAAGGCGCACAAGTCGCTTATACTGCTAGAATTAATACGGAATCAGTAATCCCGCTGTCTGCTACACTTGTCGCTAAAAAAAGCTAAGTAGGTAAACAAATATAAGTAGTTATTGCTAGCCTCTCGTTACGATCGCCCCAACAGCAGATAGAGTTGTTCGATCGCGCTCAGAAGATAATGACTCCAACAGTATACTTACTCATTAAATGAGTTGCATAATACCTATAACTTAAGGTATACTTAAGTATAGTACGGGTTCTTCAGCGGCATCTTGCGAGAACTGTAGGTTGCTGAATAGCTGAAGTCCTCGACTTCATAGCATGACTTCTCCTCAATTATCTCCAGAAAATACACCCGAAGCCATCGCACCAGCCGCCCTCGACAGCGAACAATTAACCGAAACCGATGCCCCCTTTCCCATTGTTGGAATTGCCGCCTCAGCAGGAGGGTTGGAAGCATTCACGCAGTTACTCAGCCATTTACCGGCCGATACGGGTATGGCGTTTGTGCTGATTCAACATTTAGACCCCAATCACAAAAGTCTGCTTAGCGAGATTCTTGCGCGAACCACGCAAATGCCTGTTAATGAGGTAGAAGACGGCGTAGCTGTAGAGCCCAATCAAGTCTACGTTATTCCGCCCAACACCAAGATGGTGGTATGTAAAGGCGTGCTGCAATTATCACCGCGCGAGAAGATTTATGGCAAATATATGCCGGGAGATGCGTTTTTTACCTCATTGGCGATCGATCGCGGACACAAAGCAATCGCCGTAGTTTTATCCGGGGGAGACGGAGACGGTTCACTCGGGCTCAACGCCATCAAAGCAGCCGGAGGCATGACGTTTGCTCAATGTCAAGACACAGCAAAATTCGATAGTATGCCGAATACCGCTGTTGCCACAGGCAATGTCGATTTCGTTCTGCCACCGGAAAAAATTGCCGAGGAACTGGCAAACTACAGTCACAATCCCCTTCTCACTGGCCCGCTTCCCCTGACAAAAGTTGAGGAATCGCCCGAACAGGGAGATGCCCTGGCAACTATTTTTGCGCTGCTGAAATCGACCACAGGCGTTGATTTTAGCCACTACAAACCCACCACGATCGCTCGACGCATCCAGCGACGGATGGTGTTGTACAAGCTGGAAAGCTTGAATGATTACGCCCAACATCTTCGACACAATTCGGCTGAAGTCACAGCCCTGTATGAAGAAATCCTGATCCACGTTACCAGTTTCTTCCGTGACCCCGAAGCCTTTGAAAAGTTAAAAGAACTGGTTTTCCCCACGATTACCCAAAATAAATCGGCCGAAACTCCGATTCGGATTTGGGTGGCGGGATGTTCCACAGGTGAAGAAGTTTATTCGATCGCCATTTGCTTGTTAGAGTTTTTGGGCGATCAAGTCATCCAGCCACCGATCCAGATTTTTGCCACGGACATTGGCGAACAGGCAATTGGCAAAGCGAGGTCTGGCGTCTACTCAGAAAACCAGATGGTAGATGTTTCACCAGAACGACGTACTCGCTTCTTTATTGCCGAAGCAAGAGGTAGCTATAGAATCAGCAAGGCAGTCCGCGAACTTTGTGTATTTGCCCGACAAGACTTAGGCAGCGACCCGCCTTTTTCCAATATCGATTTAGTTAGCTGTCGCAATGTGCTGATCTACTTGGGAGAGTCATTGCAAAAAAAAGTTATGCCGATTTTTCATTACAGTCTTAAGCCAACGGGCTTTCTCTTGTTAGGCACTTCGGAGAGTACCGGAGAATTTTCCTACTTGTTTACTTCATTGGATAAAAAGTCTAAAATTTATACCAAAAAGTTGACTGCGACTCGTCCCCATTTTTCGTTTACGCCGAGTTCCTATCCCGTCGCTAAAGCACGTGAACGGGAGGAAGTGAAAAACAATTTTACGAATAGCTTGGATTTACAACAAGAAACTGACCAACTGATTTTAAATCGATATGCCCCAGCCAGTGTGGTTGTCAACGAGCAGATGAAAATCCTGCAAGTGCGGGGAGACATCGATCCTTACTTGAGAGTGGTAGCCGGAACCCCCGACTTAAACTTGCTGGCAATGGCAAGGGCAGGCTTGCTGGTTGAGCTTCGCACCGCGATTTATCAGGCACAAACGCAGAACGTAACCATTAGGAAAGAAAGGGTATTGCTTGAATTGGGCGGACGATCGAGTATCGTCAATTTTGAGGTGATTCCGTTCCAGCCACAGGCGGCCGAAGGACGCTACTTTTTGGTGGTATTTGAAGAGGCTTCACCCCCGGTGCTTAACTTCAGCACTCTCCCTTCTGAAAGCTTCGAGCAAGCTGATTTAGTGCGCGAAATTGAGCTGCTGAGGCAGGCAGTTGCAGCCGCTAACCAAGAAAAAACGGTGGCTCAAGCCCAACTGCAAGCGGTAATCCAGGATCAGGAAAGTCTCAACCAAGACCTCAAAATTGCCAACGAAGAAATCCTATCCAGCAACGAGGAGTTGCAAAGCACCAATGAGGAGTTAGAGACTGCCAAAGAAGAGATTCAAGCCACTAACGAGGAACTCACTACCACTAACGATGAACTTCGCAGCCGCAATATTGAACAAAGCCTGGTCAATAACGATCTGATAAATTTGCTTTCCAGTATCAATATCCCTATCTTAATGCTGACAAACGATTTACAGATTCGACGCTTTACGCCAACGGCACAGCAAATTTTTAGTGTGATTCCCACAGATGTTGGACGACCTTTTAGCGACATCCGCTCAACTCTGAACGTTCCTGACTTGGAACAGATGATTTTGGAGGTGATTGATACTCTTCAGACGAAAGAACAAGAAATTCAAACTTTATCGGGATATTGGTACAACCTCCGCATTCGTCCTTACCGGACAACGGAAAACCAGATTGACGGTGTGGTGATGGTTTTGCTCGATATTGATGCTCTTAAACGCAGTGCCAGAACCTTGGAGGAGGCCCGAAATTATGCTGAAACCATTGTGGAAACTGTGCAAACGCCTTTAGTCGTCCTAGATGCTGATTTCCGAGTGAATAAAGCAAATCGATCGTTTTATGAAATGTTTCAGGTTTCACCGTCAGAAACAGCAAAATCTTCGCTATTTGAGCTAGGCAACGGGCAGTGGAATATCCCCCAAGTGCGATGGATTCTGGAAGATATTCTGGTTAGTGATGTTCAGCTTGAAAACTTTGAGTTGGATCACCTGTTTGATAATATCGGGCAGAAAACCATGCTGCTGAATGCTTGTAAACTAGAACGAGAAGATCAAGCTTTAATGATTCTGTTGTCGATCGAGGATATCACGCAGCGCAAGCAGTTTGAGACAGTACGATCGCAGTTATTACTGCAGGAACAGTTTGCCCGCCACCAGGCAGAAACAGCCAACCGTAGTAAAGATGAATTTCTAGCGAATCTCTCCCACGAATTACGCAATCCTTTGACTCCGATTCTGGGCTGGTCACAAATTCTGCGTTCTGGGAAACTGAAGGAAGCAGCGGTTACTAAGGCTTTAGAGGTGATCGAGCGCAGCGCCAGAGCACAATCTCAGTTAATCGAAGATATCCTGGATATTTCCCGGATTACCAGTGGCAAGCTTCAACTGTGCATTTGTCCGATCGATCTGCGGTTAGTGGTGCAAGCTGCGCTGGAGGGGGTGCAATTATCCGCCGAAGCCAAAAACATTCAAATTGTTTCGCAGTTGATTCCTACGACTGTTTTAGGGGATATCAATCGCTTGCAGCAAGTTGTGTGGAATCTCCTGTCTAATTCGATTAAGTTTACTCCGGCGGGGGGACGAGTGGAAATCATGCTATCGACGATCAAGAATCATGCTCAACTTCGAGTCAGCGATACGGGAAAAGGCATTGATGCACAATTTTTGCCCTATATTTTCGATCGTTTCCATCAAGGCGATTCCAGCAGCGTTAAAGAGAATCAAGGGCTGGGATTGGGTTTAGCCATCGTGCGTCACCTGGTTGAATTGCACGGGGGGACTGTGCAAGCCGAAAGTCCGGGTGAGGAACAAGGAACTACAATGACTGTGAAATTGCCGTTGCGATCGCTACCTCCAGAGTTGACATCGGCGATCGATTTAAAGTCAACTGCTTTGGTAGGGCCTTTAAACGCCTCTAGCGATCGCGTCCCCTCTCTAGAAGGCTTGCACATCTTAGCCGTAGACGATCAGATCGATACCCGCGACTTTTTACAATTTGTGCTTGAAGGCTATGGGGCGGAGGTTTTGGCAGTTGCATCTGCCAGAAGTGCGATCGCTGCTTTGACTGAAAATCCGGCCAGATACGATGTGCTAATCTCCGATATCGGAATGCCAGAGGAAGATGGGTATTTCTTAATTCGAGAAGTGCGAGCTCTTGCTGCGGAAGCCGGAGGAGAAATCCCAGCCGCGGCGCTGACTGCCTATGCGGGCGATAAAGAACGCGAAAGGGCGATCGAAGCAGGTTTTCAAAGGCATATTACCAAACCTGTGCAGCCCATTCAACTAGCATTAATGGTTGCCAATTTAGCAGGAAGATTTTAATTTATTAGACCTCTTGCAAAAATAATTAGGACGGGCTCTCCGGCCCATCCCACAAGAAAAAATAACTCTTGTGGGATGGGCCGGAGAGCCCGTCCCATCAATTGAGGAAAATGATTTTTGCAAGAGGTCTATTAATTGTAGGGACACAACATTGTTGTGTCCTAGTTTTGTAGGAACACAACAATACTCAGCTCCAGACAAGCCTGTTTTGAACAGGCAAGATGCCTGTTCCACAATGATTATTGGAGATGTCTAATGTTGAACATGATATCAATTCCGGCTGCGCCGGAATGATATCAAATTCGCGCTCCGAAGTATGGCATTTTGAACAGGCAAGATGCCTGTTCCACAATGATTATTGGAGATGTCTAATGTGGGAGCATGATTTTGTAGTAGCATAACGATCGTGGGCAATTAAGAATTGCCAAAAATAGCGCAATATGGGAAGATAGAAAAAAAAATAAATATTACGGAGTTCAGATTCTTGGTAACTATTAAATGTCGGGGCATTACCTTCTCGAATATCCAAGCCGTAATCTTTGACAAAGACGGCACTCTAGAGGATTCTCAAGAATTTTTGAGATTGTTGGGAATTAAGCGATCGCGCCTCGCAGACGCTCAAATTCCGGGCGTTGGAGAGCCTTTACAAATGGCTTTCGGCATCGAAGGTGGCAGCATTGACCCCACGGGCTTGCTAGCAGTCGGTAGTCGTAGGGAAAATGAGATTGTGGCGGCGGGATACATCGCTGAAACGGGCAGGGGATGGCTGGAATCTTTAACTATTGCGCGTCGCGCTTTTGACGAAGCTGACGAAATGTTTAAAAATAGTGCGGTTTCTCCTTTATTTGTCGGCAGTTTGGAAGTGCTGAAATATCTTTCGGAAGCGGGTTTAAAACTGGGAATTCTTTCGGCTGCTACAACAGAATCGGTGCAGAAATTTGTGAAACACCACGCATTAGCCGAGTGGATTCAGTTAGAAATGGGAGTGGATTCAACGCTTCATAAACCCGATCCGAAATTGTTTTTGCAAGCTTGTGAGAAACTCGGAGTAAATCCCGCAGCAACTTTGATGGTGGGAGATTCAGCGGGCGATATTCAGATGGGTAAAAATGCGGGCGCGGCTGGCTGTATCGGGATTTGTTGGGGAAAGGCTGAGGTTAGTCATTTGGAAAATGCTGATGTGGCGATCGCATCTTTGGAGGAAATTACAATTTTAGCAGATTGAGGTAGGGAAACGGCATTGCCGTTTCCTCCAAATTAGGAAACGGCAATGCCGTTTCCCTACAAATCAAGACAAGGTGTTGCCGTTTCCTCTAAATTAGGACACTCCAAGAGCCCATTGGTGACAACTTAACGTACAACCGATACTCCGGCAGGGGTTGAAACCCCTGCCTCAAAGCGAAAGTCCTCTGAAGAGGACTGAGAAGAAAAATTTAAGATTCATTAGTCCTCTTAAGAGGACTTTCGCTATTAGACAGGGAATTCATTCCCTGGCGGACTGACGGGCGGACGGAATGATTGGGCGGACTGACAGTTTAAGCTGACACCAATGGGCATTGCCGTTTCCCTACAGACAACGCAAACCCAGAATTACGACATCTCTTTCAACACCGTCAAGTTCGGCAACTTGTGGCAGATATCCCCACCGCTGAAAGCCAAATTTCTCAAACAATCTTACACTCGGCTGATTGTGAGCAAAAATTATTCCTATGAGAGTTTTAAGCTTCAATTCTGGACTCCGCACAATTGCCGATTGCAATAGATTTTGTCCGATTCCGCAGCGTTGGCGATCGGGTGCGACGTAGATGCTAACTTCTGCTGTATGCTGATAGGCAGCGCGTCCGTAGAAAAGCTGAAAACTCAGCCAGCCAACAATATTTTGTTCTGATTCCATTACCAAAATCGGCCAGGAATTGGGGGAGTGTTCTCTGTACCACGGGAGGCGGCTTTCGACTGAGACTGGTTCTAAATCTGCTGTGGCCATTCTGCCCGGTATTGCTGCGTTATATATTTGGACAATTGCTGGCAAATCGCTTTCTTCTGCGTCGCGGATTTTCATCGTTTGATTGACTGTTGACTGTTGGCTGTTGACGGTTGACTGTTGGCTGTTGACTCTTGTTATTAGTTATTGGTTATTGGTTATTTGTGAGTTAGTACCAATGCCCAATGCCCAATGCCCAATGCCCAATGCCCAATGCCCAATGCCTAATGACTCTTGTACAGTTCCATAATATCGCTGACAGCCATTCTTGAATTTGCTCCCAAAGTCAGCGGTGATGTGTGTCCTCGCTGCAAGTGTTCTGCCGCCGCACAGCCAATCATTGCTGCGTTGTCTGTACAATATTTTAATGGCGGAAACAATACTCGCAAGTTGTGTTTTGCTGCTGCTGCTTGTAAGTTTTTTCGGAGCCCGCTGTTTGCTGCAACTCCGCCGCCCACTACAATAGTGGTAAGCCCGAAATTTACGGCACAGTCGATCGCTCTTTTTGTTAAACCCTTGGCTACTGTTTCCTGAAAGCTAGCCGCAATATCATTAATTGTAGAGGCAGGCAAGATGCCTTCGGCACCCACATTGTTATTTTGTTTCTTGAGTTTCTGTACTAATTGCAAAACTGCGGTTTTCAAGCCGCTAAAACTACTGTCGTAAGGATGGTAGCCACCACCAGGCAAGGAAATTCTGCCTTCTGGTAGAGGGTATGCTTGGGGATTGCCAAGGGCGGCCAATTTGTCAATCAGCGGCCCGCCCGGATATCCTAGCTGCAACAGTCTCGCAACTTTATCAAAAGCTTCGCCGGCGGCGTCGTCGCGTGTTTGTCCTACAGTTTCATAAACGCCGCAATCTTTGACGTAAATAAAGCTAGTATGTCCCCCGGAAACTAACAAACACAAAAACGGTGGCTGCAAGTCGGGTTCGGTAAGGTAAGAAGCGTAGATGTGCCCTTCGAGGTGGTGGACGCCTAAAAAAGGTTTTTGATGGACTATTGCCAAGCTTTTCGCCGCTGTCAGCCCGACTAACAATGCACCTACTAAACCGGGCGCACAAGTCGCTGCAATGCCGTCAATTTCTGACCAACTCAGGTTTGCTTCACCGAGACACTGGGCAATTACCTGATTGAGCATTTCTAGGTGACTCCGCGAAGCCACTTCGGGCACTACCCCACCAAACTGCTCGTGGATTTTAATTTGTGATGCTACAACATTGCTGCAAACTTGACGATTCTTAACAATTGCTGCTGCTGTTTCGTCACAACTTGTTTCGATCGCGAAAATGGTTGCCATTAACTGGTAATTTTATTTGATAGGTTAGTTATTGCTAGCTTAACTAATTCGGCGCAAGTCCCCCGATCTACCTGTACTCAGGTTATTGTTAAAGGATTTTTGCCCGATCGACAGGTAAGGCCATCATCGGATGCCATGAAGGAATATCCTCGCGGTATTGCTAGCTCAGCATTGACCTATGAAAACGGGAATCCCTCATTCTATTGGGCTTTGCCGCATCAATGATGGATACTTTACACTGTCAACAAACACGATCATCTGGATTCGAGATCGGCAAGTTGAAATGCTTGTACAAAAACTTATTGTTTTGTAACAAAAGGAAACAATTCCATGCGACGATTGTTTGCTGCCATTTTAGTGTTGAGTGTCTGGTTCAGTTTTGCTCCAGTTGCTTCGGCTTACAATTTAGTGCCGTGCAAAGACTCTCCCGAATTCAAGGAACTGGCTAAAAATGCACGTTCTACGAATGGCGACCCCGCATCTGCGAAAGCAAGATTCGAGCGCTATTCTCAAGCTATGTGCGGCCCGGAAGGATACCCGCACTTAATCGTAGACGGCAACTTGAGCAAAGCAGGGGACTTTTTGATTCCTAGCATACTGTTCTTGTATATCGCAGGTTGGATTGGTTGGGTGGGCCGTTCTTATCTGCAAGTTACCAAAAAATCAGCAACCCCAGAGGAAAAAGAGATTATTATCGACGTTCCTTTGGCAATCAAATGTATGCTGAGCGGCGTTTTATGGCCTCTGGCAGCTCTCACATCAATCACCAGCGGTGAAATGTTTGCGAAGGACGACGAAATTACTGTTTCCCCCCGCTAAAATAGGGAAATGGAGAAGAGCTAATAGCTAAGAGTTAAGTAATTAACTAGAAATTAGCAATTAGCGCGCTAGACCGATCGGCAATTACCAACTGTCTCGAATTTTCAGGAGCAGAATTCATGCAATACTTTGTCAAGTTTCTTTCGACAGCACCAGTATTGGCTATCCTTTGGATATCTATTCAAGCTGCGGCTTTAATTGAATTTAACCGCTTTTTCCCTGACCTGCTTTTCCATCCAATGCCTTAAGATTTGAGGGAAATTAGGTTGCAAAACCTAGAAGGTAAAAGTTGAGAGTTTTGATTTTTGAATTATGAGTTACAGGTTAATTTAAAGCTCAAATATCAAAACTCTCAAACCATACCAGTTCGTGCTAAACAGCGCATAAATGGGTAAACTTCAAGGATATCAACTATTTAGTTATCAAATTAGTTACCAATGACTATTGACTAATGACTACTGACTAATGACTACTGACTAATGACTAATATTGTGAATCGATGAAGTCTTATCTCGCCGCAGCAATTCAAATGACTAGCTTGCCTGACCTGCAAAAAAATTTGGTTCAGGCAGAGGAATTAATCGACCTGGCAGTGCGTCGGGGTGCGGAGTTAGTTTCCTTACCAGAAAATTTCTCGTTTATGGGAGAAGAGGAGGAAAAGATTGCTTCTTCAGAGGCGATCGGCCTCCAAAGCGAAAAATTCCTCAAAACGATGGCCCAGCGATTCCAGGTAACGATTCTGGGCGGCGGATTTCCAGTGCCGACGGAGGGGGGGAAGGTATACAATACTTGTTTGCTGGTAGACCCAAACGGCACGGAAGTGGCAAGGTACAGAAAAGTACATTTGTTCGATGTGAATGTGCCAGACGGCATTACTTACAGGGAATCGAACACTGTGAAAGCTGGTGAAGATTTGCCATCGCTTTATGTGTCGCCGGATTTGGGGACGCTGGGACTTTCCGTGTGCTATGACGTGCGGTTCCCGGAAGTGTACAGGCATTTGTCGTACAAGGGGGCTGATATTTTGTTCGTGCCGGCGGCGTTTACCGCTTACACTGGCAAGGATCACTGGAAGGTTTTGTTACAAGCTAGGGCGATCGAGAATACTTGTTATGTGATTGCCCCTGCACAAACTGGCCGCCACTACGGCCGCCGTCAAACTCACGGTCACGCCATGATTATAGACCCTTGGGGTGTGGTTTTGGCGGATGCCGGTGACGAACCGGGTGTGGCAATTGCAGAAATTAATGCCGATCGACTAGAACAAGTCCGTCGCCAGATGCCATCTCTGCAACACCGGGTTTTTCTGTGAAGGAATTTTGAGACCCATTGGGTCTCAAAATTTCAGTCCCCGTCAGCGACAAGACCTGAAAAGTTTTTATTCGATAAAGTAATTGTGTAGGTTCGTACAGACAAAAACTTAGATCATGTGCGTGCGATCGACAACAATAAGCGGGTGGGGGCGGATTTACGCTGATCTATGAGTGATATCAAATCCGTTAGCATCGGAATAGTAAATTAGAGTTCACGGTTGACTGTTGACTGTTGACTGTTGACGCCGTGAACAGTCAACAGTCAACAGTCAACATCACCTGACGGTGTTACCGGAAATGATATGATATTGTCGATCGGGCGTGAGTCTGGCCCCGACAGCTTAATGATATTGTTTTTTCCTGCAGATGAACGGCCAATAACTCGCGATAAAATGTCTAAGGCAGGTTCAATGGGCGTGCACTTCTGCTAAAAGGCGAATTAGCGAAAGTAGAATTGCACGAAATGCGTCTTTTTGGAGAAATGAAACACACTCTTTCGGTTTTAGTTGAAGATGAAGCGGGTGTCCTCACTCGAATTGCTGGTTTGTTTGCCCGTCGGGGTTTTAATATTGAAAGTCTGGCCGTTGGCCCGGCGGAACAAGGGGGAGTGTCTCGGATTACGATGGTTGTACCCGGAGATGACCAAATTATCGAACAGTTGACAAAGCAACTGTACAAATTGATTAACGTGCTTAAAGTTCAGGATATAACGGAAATTCCCTGTGTGGAACGGGAGTTGATGTTGCTGAAAGTTAATGCTGCTAGCGGGACGCGATCGGAGATCATTGAGTTAGCTCAAATTTTTAGAGCGCGAGTTGTGGATATTGGTGATGATACGCTGACATTGGAAGTTGTCGGAGATCCCGGTAAAATGGTGGCGATCGTCCAGGTTCTGAATAGATTTGGGATTAAGGAAATTGCTCGTACTGGGAAAATTGCCCTGACGCGGGAGTCGGGGGTAAATACTGAGTTTCTCAAGTCTTTGGAAGCGAAAGTTTAAGGAAGTTGACGGTTTACTGTTGACTGTTGACTGTTGACGGTTGACTGTTGACGGTTGACTGTTGGCAGTTGACGGTTTGCCATCAACTATGTTAAAGGAGCTAATATGGAAAGCTTTCAACAGCTACAAGTTTATCAATTAGCTGAAAAAATATCAAACGAAATATGGTTTATTGTTAAAAAATGGGACGAGTTTACGAAGGATACGATGGGCAAACAAATAGTGCGATCTGCTGATAGTGTTGGTGCTAATATTGCAGAAGGACATGGACGCTATAGCTGCCAAGATAATCAGCGTTTTGTTAAAATTGCCAGAGGCTCCTTAAACGAAACAAGACACTGGTTAAGACTTGCCTACGCTCGAAATCTTTTAACCCAAGAACAGAGCGATCGACTGCATCCCTTATTAAATGAACTTTCACCAAAACTGAATGCTTATCTTAACTCACTAAAACAAAAACCCAACAGTCAACAGTCAACCGTGAACCGTGAACCGTGAACCGTGAACCGTCAACAGCCAACAGTCAACAGTCAACAGTCCAATTACCATTTAGGTTGACTTTCTATCAAAAGTGTGGCTGCGATGCTGTCGATCGGCTTTGAGAAAAAGTATCCTTGTCCGTATTCGCATTGCAGCGCTCTGAGTAAATTAAGCTGTTCGATGGTTTCGATTCCTTCAGCAATTACATCCATACCTAAGTGACTGGCTAAAATTAAAATAGTCTGTACAATCGCTTCGTTTCCTTCATCTTCAGTCATGCGGCTGACAAAAGCTCGATCTATTTTTAAAGCATCAGTTGGAAAAGTGTGCAGGCGGCTCAAAGAAGAATAGCCAGTGCCGAAATCGTCAATATATAATTGAATTTCTAAATTTTTCAATTCCGCGAGGATAGCGACTGCTGATTCGGCATTCTCCATGATGACGCCTTCAGTAATTTCTACCTTTAAAGTGCGAGGGTCAAGCTGAGTTTCTTGTAAAATTTCGCTAATGCGATCAATTAAATCCGGTTGTTTAAATTGTTGGTTAGAAAGGTTGACGCTGACAGTCAACGGCGGATTTGCTGGGAATTTTTGATGCCACTGGTGGATCTGATGGCAAGCCGATCGCATCATCCACCAGCCAATAGGTATAATCAATCTAGTTTCTTCAGCTACTAAAATAAACTCGCCAGGAGATACGACACCCCGCTGCGGGTGATACCACCGCAGCAGCGCTTCAAAACCGCTGATTTTACCGGTAATTAGAGAAACGATGGGCTGATAGTAAAGCTGAAATTCCTGGGAGTCTAAAGCGCGTCGCAGGTCGTTTTCCAGTTGCAAAAGGGCGACGGCGCGAGTGTGCATACTTAAGTCAAAAACTTCGTGGCGAGCTTTGCCCAATCCCTTAGCATGATACATGGCAGCATCTGCATCTCGGAGCAGTTCTTCAGGCCGATCGTACAATATGGGGAACTGGGCATTGGGAACAGGAGAGTCAGAAGATAAGCAAGACAAAGAAGTTTCCCGATCGATATTTCCCAGATTTTCGGGGCTCGACAGTTTGCTGGTTTCCCTTCGATACGGAGGAAAACCGGAACAAACAATCCCAATGCTAGCACTGGTAAAAACTTGATATTCGTTAAGGTAAAAAGGCTCTGCCAGTTCCGCCTGCACTCGTTCGGCAATCTGGATCGCATCCTCGGTGCTTTTGATATTTTCCAGCAAAATAGCGAATTCGTCGCCGCCAAGACGCGCAACGGTATCTCCAGCGCGCAAACAGATTCCCAGGCGCTGCGCGATCGCGATCAGCAACCGATCGCCCACTAAATGCCCCAAACTGTCGTTAACAACCTTAAAGCGATCGAGATCGATAAACAGCACCGCAAACAAAATCTCGGGGCGGCGTTTTGAAAGATCGATCGCGTGGCCCAAGCGATCCATAAATAAAGCTCGGTTGGGCAAACCGGTTAGCATATCGTGCAAAGCATCGTGTACTAACTTATCTTCTGCTATTTTGCGGAGGGTAATATCTTCGACAGTGCCTTCGTAGTAAAGTAAATTTCCGTCAGGGTCCCGAACTGCCCGACCGTTCTCGGAAACCCAGATAGTAGTGCCGTCAGCGCGGTAAACTTGGGACTCAAACTCAGAGACAAAACCGTGTTTTTCGATCGCACGCAAAAACTCGACGCGGCGGTTGGGATCGAGGTAAAGTTGGCGGTCTATGTCTTGGATGTTCGCGATCAAGTCGGCGGCCGACTCGTAGCCGTAAATTCTCGCCAAAGCAGGGTTAGCGCTGAGGTAGCGTCCGTCAGTCGTTGTCTGGAAAATGCCTTCGATCGCATTTTCAAAGATACTGCGGTATTTCTCTTCCGCCTGTTGCAGCGCGAATTCTGCCTGCTTGCGATCGCTGATATCGGTCAACGTGCCGAGATAGCCTAGAACTTCCCCGCTTTTCGTCATTTCTGGCACTGCTTGCGAAAATACCCAGGTTGTAAACTCACCGTTGCAAAAGCGGTACTCTAAGTTACAGGGCAACTTGTCTGTGACAGCGCTATACCATTGGCTCAAAACACGCTCGCGGTCTTCCGGATGCAAACTTTGCGCCCAACCTTCGCCTAGTGCCTTTGGCGCAGTCAGTCCCGCCATCTCCAAAAATCGCTCATTGACGTACAAGCAATCTCCAGCAGCGTCGGCGCGGAAAATCCCGACAGGCAGTATTTTTGCCAAGGTGTAATAGCGGTATTCGCTTTCTAGCAGCGCGCTGGCAGCTACTTTAGTCTCTGTGATATCAAACATGGCGCCTTGAAGGATGACAGACTTGCTTGCTTCATCGCGAACTGCGGTTGCTTGATCGCGGAACCAGACGACTCGGCCGTTGCGGGCGATCGCGCGGTATTCTGAAACCAGCGACCCCTCGCAGAAGATATCTTCTCCATCGGTGAATTTCTGGGTGGCGTTTTCCACTAACACGCGGTCACGGTCTTCTGGGTGAACGAGTTTCAGCCACAGGTCGGGATCAGCTCTCCATTCAGCTACAGAATAACCTAGAAAAGTCTCGATTTGCGGGCTGATGTAAAGTTTGGCAGCCTTGCGGTTGAGGGGAGAAATGTAGGTGACAGCGGGCATTTGTTCTACCAGGGCGCAGTATTTCGCTTCTACAGTGGAGAGTGCAGCTTCTAGGCGCTGCCGCTCTAATTCGGCGGCGGCCCGTCCGGCAAAGATGCTGAGAATTAATCGGAATTTGGCAAGATGTGCTTCCACCAGGGGTCGATCGTGAAAAATACAAATAATGCCTAAAGGTTCGCCGTAAGAGTTTTTTAGCAAGACTCCCAGGAAACTGCGCGCACCTGTAACTACCGGTCTGCGGTCTTCTGGAAAGGTTTCCCAGAGGTAGTCTGGACAGGAATACATTCCCTCCTCCAGCACTCGCGCTTCGGGAGTATTGGCGGTGTCGCACTCAAAGTTTGGCTGCTGCTGTCCGTCGCTCCAAAAACTGATAAGTTGCAATTTATCGGCAGCAGCATCGGTGCGTGCCTTCGACTTAATCGATTTGGCAGCGACGGCGGTGCGAACTCCGAGTGCTGAGGCTAAATGGCAAACTAAAGCATCAAAGAATTCTGCCCCCCCCGGCGAATCAGTACCTGCTAGGATTTCGCCCAGCAAATCTTCCTCTAATTGCGCGAAAGCATTAACTTTGGGAGGATTATCGGCATTTGGGCGATCGGGATTTTCCCCCATCGAACCCGAAATGCTCAGACTTAAGGTTTTGCTAGTTCCAGGCCCCACAATAGGTGAAGAATTCACACTTAGGCGCTGTTGCTTGGGCAAGAATACAGCGCGGCCCATACCTAAAACTTTACCCAAGAAGCTGTCAGTTGCCGGCCAGCGATTTGAGTTGGGGAAAATCACAAAGTTTTTCCGCATTTTGAATCCTGCAGATAAATCGTCTGGCTTTAAGTCTGCCAACTGCCGTTGCTCTTTGGCTAGCGGTAGACTGGAAGGCCTTCGGTGCCACTTGAGATAAATCGCGGACACCACGGCTACAGTCGCCAATAATCCCAGAAGATATGGAAGAATCTCAAAGTAAAAAAATAAATCTAGATCGAACATCGATTAGCACCGCTCGACAATTGTTGTAGTTATCTGAAGCCAATCTATTTAAAAATAACTAAGTATCGTCACGGATGGGTAACAAATACAAGGTCAGTTCGCCGTGAAGGCGACAAGAGAGTTAACTGTTGAAAAAAAACTGGGCAATACTTGACATTACCGAACTTTTTGTGGTTTTTTTCGTACAGGCTGAACCCGTACAGATGAAATTGGAAACACATATATACGGTTGTGGCACTCCTCTAAGGGGGTGAGTTTACGTTTACTTTTCTAATCATATTTAACGCTGCACTCACATCAGCATTAATCCGACTTTCATTCCAAGACCGAAACCACTCGCGTGTACCGATCTTAGCCTGGTAAGACTCTTGCTTACCGACAGACTCTAAATCCCAAAATTGGCACTTATTTGTATAAGATGCTGCTGTAACTATTACCTTGATACCGAATAACTCAGTTTTGTAAGTAATAAATTTCATGAGCTGGGTATGAGGAATTACTTCAAACGTTGGATGTTTTTTGTCTGATATGATACTTTTTTGGCTCCTCACATTTGTGCCAATAATTAACTGGATTATTTTCTCATCTACCAACCGCTTGACAATTAAACTGCTGGTTTGAGCAAGGTAGTTTTTTAATCGCTTGTTTCGATTAAAGGTGAATTTCTGGGTTTGGCGCTTGGTAGATTTTTCCTGAGCAATTTTTGACTGTAAAAATGCTCGGCGCTGATTGAAACCTTGATTAATTGATTTGAGATTTTTTTCATCATAAATAGTTGGAGTAAATGTTGGCTTATTAGATGTCAAAGCAACGAGGTGCTTAATCCCTAAATCTGTACCTAATCTGAGGTGAGAATTTAAATCCACCAATGTTACAAGCTTTTGATGGGCAGGCTCAATAAAGTAGAGCGCTGTTGCAAAACCTATCCTTACCTTGATCGCATTTTGGGATTTTGTAGAAATTATTATGTCACTTTGAGAGAAATGAAGTAGTCCATTATTTTTGTCACCTCCCCTTTTTTTTATCAATTGCTTATCATGACTTAAAAATTTACCTCCCCAGATTTTATGTTTGTATTGGGGGATGATCGGGAGGAAGGCAAATTGAGGTAGCTCTCGGTCATAAGCTATTCTTAACTTGTGGGAATCATCCCAATCGTGAACAACTTGTTTGAGAATTTGTTTGAGAATTTGATTGCTAATTTGAGCAGAGAATGATTGAGACTCGTCTGTAGGTTTTAAGATAGCAGATAACTGTCTGATAATTTTGGTACTACCAACTTTAGGTTCCGAAGTAAAAAAGTTTTTTTTCATATAATGTTTGCCATGATTGTAGAGATTTCGCGACAGAAAGGATAAGTCATCAAACTGTTTATAAAACAGATGCTGCCGATCTATGGAAGGCCTTTCAACAACAATCATAATTTTTGGGATAAACGAAAAGTTTTTTGTTGCTTTGCTAAGCAATATACAATAAAGTCTAGGGATTATCTGATCTAGTGTAACACCCATGATGAAAGCGATCGTTTTTCAAACCCCCGGAAGCCCGTCCGTATTGAAACTGCAAGATATCCCCGCCCCTACTATACAAACAGAAACTGAAGTTTTGGTACGGTTGCGAGCGGCGGGTATCAATCCGATAGATACTAAGTTGCGATCGCGCGGCACTTTTTACCCTGACAAAACTCCTCACGTTTTGGGGTGCGACGGTGCTGGAGTCGTAGAGGCTGTCGGTGCTGGTGTGCAAAGTTTCCAAGTGGGAGACGAGGTTTTTTTCTGCAATGGCGGTTTGGGCGGGTCGATCGGTACTTATGCTGAGTTTGCCGTTGTAGACGAACGCTTTCTCGCCCTCAAGCCTGCTGCTTTAAGTTTTGCTGAGGCGGCGGCGGCACCGTTAGTTTTAATTACAGCTTGGGAATCGCTGTACGATCGAGGGCGCTTGCAAGCCGGTCAAAAAGTGCTGATTCAAGCTGGTGCCGGCGGTGTCGGCCACGTCGCGGTACAGTTGGCAAAGTTGCAGGGGGCAGAGGTTTGCACGACTGTTAGTTCTGAGGAAAAAGCCAATTTTGTCAAGCACCTAGGTGCAGATTCAGTTATTTTATACAAAAATACCAATGTTGTCGATGAGGTTTTGACTTGGACTCAAGGACAAGGAGTTGATTTGGCTTTCGATACAGTCGGGGGAGAAACTTTTTACCAAACTATTCCGGCTGTGAAGATTTATGGAGATTTGGTAACAATTTTGGAACCCGATCCAGCTTTGGGCAATTTGAAAACAGCGAGAATGCGGAATCTGAGAATTAGTCTGGAATTAATGTTAACACCGATGCTGGAAGGTTTGGTGGAGGAACAGGAACAGCAGGCTCATATTTTGCAGAAATGTGCTCGTTTGTGCGATCGCAATTTGCTAAAAATTCACGTCAGCAAAACTTTCCCTCTAGAAGAAGCGCAAGCCGCTCACGAACTGTTAGAAACAGGCTCAGTAACTGGTAAAATAGTGTTTGAAATTGCCGGGGTTTAAAATTGCGGATGGTTAATTTGCGGGTGGAAGAATCGCGGGCAATTGAGAAGTGCGGGCGATTTCCAGAGACTTCTGGCGAATTTAAAAAGGGTGAAACCAAACATCCCATAATCATCGCAGGAGAACTATAGCAATCCTTGCAGGAGTCGTAAACTTTTTACCCCACCCCAACCCTTCCCTTACCAAGGGGAGGGAGCAAGAAATTCACAAATGATGCGAGGATTGCTATAGAGACCCTTTTGACATCTTGAGGTCGATCTTTCACAACTGTCGATCGCTTCACCATATTGCTCGACCACGGGCATTACCCCGAACACCTGACTATTGAATAACAGAAGATTTATCAAGAAATTATGACCGCCAGCAAGTTTGAACTGTTAAAAAAAACCTCAAACAAGCAAAATAAATACCTGAAAAATGGGTATTTGTGCCGATGAATGCAACATGGATAATGGAAACGTCAAATTCTTGGATAGAAAGATGCAAAATCGTCGTTAATAATTTTGAGATAACTATAGCTAATTCGACGGTATAATGAATCTATGTTTTATTAGGCTGATGATTAAAAGGCTGGCAGCCTAAAAGGTGTCAAATAGGTTCTATCTTCGAGTTTAGACTAAGCAGGTCAAAAAGTTAGGGTAAGAGCATCTCAATCAGGTTTGACACAAGGACTCTTTGAATCTGCATCATATAGTCATCATTCATCGCCGCTCGTTTCTTTTTTTGTAGCACACTACGCTCCTTGAGTGGTTTCTTGATTTATAGCATTAAGTGCCATTCGTGTTAGAAGAGCCAAGTTTTGAGGGCTGTTTAACGACCGAATGCTGCATTGGTATTTATTAAAAGTGACATCTAAAGTCCAATCAACTTGTTTTCAATCCCCCAATGTTAACGAATTACACGACCATTAAGCTGAGCATCGACTGGTCAATAACTTAGGTAAAACTGTACCTGTTGAGTCGTTTTGTTCCAAAGATGACGGACTCATTATACAAAAAAAAATAGTCTGAATATCAGTACATTATTCTTGTTTATAAAGTCCTCCTAATGCCGTTAGTGGCACCGCCCAAACTTTTCTAAGTTCGACGCTAAAGACACCCCGAACCAGATTAGGATTCGGACTTCTGTGATTGAAAATCAAGGGGTGGAGGTTGCGATCGCTGACAATGGAATCGGTATGCTAGACCCAGTAAAGCAGCGCATTTTTGACCCCTTTTTCAGAACCAAAGCCATCGGTCAAGGTACGGGTTTGGGGATGTCGATTAGTTATCAAATCATTACTGAAAAACCTTGCGGAAAAATCAAGTGTTTTTCTACACCTGGCTCAGGCACTGAGTTTGTAATTCAGAGCCCCATTCGGCAACAGACAATTTCAGCATTCCCGATCGCTTAAACTTTTCTAAGTACCAAGAAACTATGGCTTGAAGGAACGCTCGCACTGGAAACTAGAAGAGCGATCGCGACCTACAACAAGCTTCTATTGCCACGAGGGGTTCAACGAGCGCGCCCGGTCGAAGCGCTGCAAATATGTTGTAGTACGATGTATAATCCTAAGTTAGAATAATTCAGAGTGAGACAGATAATGAGCTACTGGGATGTAATAAAAAACCTGAGTTCTCAAAACTTTAAGCGTCTGTGAGGAGTCAGTCCAGAGAACTTTAAACAGATGCTTTAGGTAGTGCGATCGCATAATTTATCTGGAGGCGCTTGTCCCAGCGCCAATTCTTGGTTTTCCAACTCCAGCACAGGTATTATAGTTATAGTTAAAGATCAAGCCATCATGCACTTTAGCATTGAATGAGTCGACAAAATATTTGCACTTGCTAACAAGCTGATTCCCTGCTCGTTTAATTTTTCCCTACAGGCGATCGAATATCGCAGTCCCAGGTTCCCATCCATTCCACATCCGAATAATCGGACTCATCGAAAAAACGAATATGAAAACCACGCTGCCCGGTTACAAACTCTTATCGTTGCCTATTCATGAAGGTATCAATACAGTTATTTATCGCGGGGTTAGGGAGTCCGACCCAACTCCGGTTATAGTAAAAACCCTCAAAGCCGATTATCCCACAATAGAAGAAATCGCACGATTGAGGCATGAATATAAAATTCTCAAAACCCTCGACATAGCCGGGATTATCAAAGCTTACTCTTTGGAAAAGCATAATAACGGTCTGGCGCTCATATTAGAAGATTTTGGAGGAGACTCCCTGAAAAACCTAATCACAGCTAAACACCTTGAAATCAGCGAATTTCTGAATCTGGCAATTCATCTAGCAGAGACCTTAGCTCAACTGCATGAAAATAAGATTATTCATAAAGATATTAAACCGCAGAATATTATTATAAACCCCAAAACCAATCAAATAAAAATCATCGATTTTAGCATTGCCACGCACCTAGAGCGAGAAAACCAGATTCTCAGCAGTCCCAACTTGCTAGAAGGCACCCTTGCCTATATGTCCCCAGAACAAACCGGGCGGATGAATCGCTCAATGGACTACCGCACCGACTTTTACTCATTAGGTGTCACCTTTTACGAAATGCTAACTGGAAAACGGCCACATCAAGCCACCGACATCCTGGAATTAATTCACTACCATATCGCTAAAATACCAGTGCCACCCCATCAGCAAATCGGTGAGATTCCCCAAGCAATTTCTGACATTGTAATGAAATTATTAGCAAAAACTGCTGAAGACAGATACCAAAGCGCCCTGGGACTAAAAGCTGATCTAGAAATATGCCGTCATCAACTGCAAACCCTGGGTAAAATTGACAATTTTCCCATCGGTAAAAGGGATAAATTTGGACAATTCCTAATCCCACAAAAGCTCTATGGTCGTGAGCAAGAAGTCGCCACTTTGATGGCAGCCTTTGAGCGAGTCTCCGGGGGAACCAGCGAAATGATGCTAGTCAGCGGTTACTCAGGGATTGGCAAATCTTCCTTAGTGAATGAAGTTCAAAAACCCATTGTCAGGCAGCACGGCTACTTTATCTCCGGTAAATTTGACCAATTAAAGCGAAATATTCCTTATGCTTCTTTGATTCAAGCTTTCGCCGGCTTGATGCGGCATCTGTTAACAGAAACTTCGGACAAACTAGCGATTTGGAAACAGCAACTTTTACAAGCTTTAGGCTCAAATGGCCAAGTCATAGTAGATGTCATTCCCGAAGTCGAACTCATTATCGGGCCTCAAGGAGCGGTTCCGCAATTGGGGCCATTTGAATCCCAGAATCGCTTTAATCGGGTGTTTAAAGAATTCATTCATGTATTTACTAAACCCTCACACCCCCTCGTCGTCTTTTTGGATGACTTACAGTGGGCAGATTCGGCATCGCTCAAGTTGATTCATCTGCTGATTTGTGACCCGGACAGCCAGTATTTACTACTGATGGGAGCCTATCGAGATAACGAAGTTAGTCCGACGCATCCGTTGATGCTGACGTTGGATGAGATTCAAAAGAATGAGGCGGTTGTAAATAATATCACCCTCCGCCCTTTGGATATTGGCAACGTCAGCTTGCTGGTAGGCGATACCCTGAATGAGTCTTCCGCTCCGAGAAACCGAGTTTCTGAATTGTCCGAGCTACTTTTCAATAAAACTCAGGGCAATCCTTTCTTCTTGACTCAGATGTTCGCTACTCTGCATCAAGAAAAGCTATTGACCTTTGAATTTACTGCTGGGTGCTGGCAGTGGTCATTGAACCAAATTCAAGCGGTAGGAATCACTGATTATAATGTCGTCGAACTGATTGCCAGAAATATTCAAAAACTCTCGGAGGAGACGCAGGATGTCTTAAAGTTAGCCGCCTGTATAGGAGACAAATTTAATTTAGACGTTCTGGCTATTGTCAATGAAAAATCTCAGTCGGAAACGGCGGCTGATTTGTGGGAATCACTTCAGGCTGGCTTGGTTTTGCCCCTGAGCGAAGCCTACAAAATCCCTCTCGTTTTTACCTCCGATGAAATGAGCAGGGAAGTAAAGGAGAGAATAGTTCCAGAGTGTCCTCTGCTATCATGCTCACCTGCCCCTTTTTCTTACAGCCATCATGCGCCTATCGCTTACAAATTTCTCCATGACCGGGTGCAGCAAGCGGCGTATTCTCTTATTCCCGAATCTCAGAAACAACAGACCCACCTGAAAATCGGTGAACTGCTACTGGAGCATACTCCAGCAGAGGAGATTGAAGAAAATATCTTTGAGATTGTCAATCAGTTAAATGTTGGGGCTGACTTCATCACTGAGCAGGCAGAAAAAGATCGTCTAGCCCGATTAAATTTGATAGCCGGCAAAAAAGCTAAGGCAGCAACAGCTTATGAAACTGCTGCCAGACAACTACGGGTGGGGCTAGAACTCCTCAGAGAAGATTGCTGGGAAATTCAGTATGACCTGACGTTCCCTCTGTATGTGGAAGCGGCGGCGGTGGAATTTCTAAACATCAACTTCAAGCGGGCAAAAATGCTTTCTGAGGCAGCTCTCAAACACGCGAAAACTCTGCTTGAAAAAGTAAAAGTTTATGAAATCCAAATGCAGTTTTATACCCAGCAAAACCAGATGCAGGTCGCGTTCGATATTGCGCTGCAAGTTCTGGGTATGCTGGGCGTCTCCTTTTGTCCAGAACCTCCACAAGAGATGAATACGGAGACGTTAGCTAATCTGCCCGAAATGACGGATCTCAATAAGCGAGTGGCTATGGGGATATTATTGAAATCAGCCCCTCTTGCTTTTCATGTGGCTCCTGCCTTATTTCCACAAGTTCCATTTACAATGATTCATCTGTGTATCGAATATGGTAATTCACCCCAAGCTGCTTCGGGGTATGCGGTTTATGGCTTGCTTTTGTGCGGGCCTCTGGGTGAAATTGAGGCGGGATATCGCTTTGGACAACTAGGTTTAAATTTGTTGGAGCGATTTGATACCAAAGAACTGAAATCTTACGTCTATGTAGTTTTTAATGGTCACATTAGACACTGGAAAGAGCATGGAAAAGAAACCTTAGCACCATTAATTGAAGGCATTAAAAGTGGTCTAGAAACTGGAGATTTAGACGATGTTGGTTATAATTGTATTTACTATTGCGATCATCTATTTTTTACAGGTCAACCGCTGGAGTTTGTGGATCAGAAGCAGGCGCAGTATCTTGATTTACTACTGAAACTTCAACAAGATTCGCATATTAATTATTTAAAAATATGGAGATTAATGGTCTTACAATTACTCGCAGCCCCTGAAGAAAAATATACGATTAAGGGCGAATTTTTGAATGAAGATGAACTCCTGCAACAGTCAATTGCTGACAATAAACATATGTTTATTTTTGTTGCTCACCTGACAAAATTGATTCGATTTTACTTGTTTAAAGATTACGCTCAGTCAGTGAAAAGCGCCAGCGAAGCAGAAAAATATAAAGAAGGTTCACCGGCGCTGATGATTGGTGGGGAACACAATTTCTACTATTCTCTGGCTCTCCTTGCTTTATATCCTAAAGTTTCTCGCAGTGAACAAGAAGAATCCTTGAAGCAAGTGGCAAAAAATCAAAAACAAATGCAGCAATGGGCCGTTCATGCTCCGGCAAATTATCAACACAAGTACGAGTTAGTGGAGGCAGAAAAAGCGCGGGTATTGGGGGAAATTGGCAAAGCGATGGAGTATTATGACGCTAGCATTCAAGGAGCCAGAGAACAGGGATACATTCAGGAAGAAGCCCTAGCTAATGAACGGGCCGCCGAGTTTTATTTCTCTCGCGGGCGGGAGAAGATAGCAGAGATTTATTTGACGGATGCTTACTATGGCTATATTCGCTGGGGAGCAAAAGCAAAAGTGCAGGATTTATCAGAAGAATATCCTGAATTCTTCTCGCGACTACTGACTAAAGAAGCTCCCAGCCTCGACGTATCACGGACAACTAGCGCGACGACTACGGGGAGTTTTGCGGCGCTGGATTTCGCCTCTGTGATGAAATCTTCTCAAGCTATTTCTGGCGAAATTGTTCTGGAAAGTCTGCTTTCTAAGTTATTGAAAATTGCGATTGAGAATGCTGGGGCTGAAAAAAGTTACTTAATTTTAGAAAAAAATGGTCAACTGGTGGTAGAAGGGACGGCAAGCATAGATAAAAATGAGGTAGTAGTGCGGCAATCTACACCAATAGAAACGAGTCAACAATTGCCGTTTTCTATCCTTAATTATGTGGCTAGAACGCAGAAAAATGTGGTATTAAATGATGCTAGTCAGGAGGGAATTTTTACCAGCGATAGCTATATTGTTAACGCCCAACCCAAGTCAGTTTTATGTATGCCGGTCGTCCATAAAGGAAAGCTGATTGGTCTGCTTTACTTGGAAAATAATCTGACAAGGAGTGCGTTTACTCCCGATCGCCTGGAAGTTTTAACCGTTCTCTGTTCTCAAGCCGCGATTTCCCTGGAAAATGCCCGACTCTATGCCAATTTGTCTGAGGCGACTGACAACCTGAAACAAGCCAATGAGCAATTAGAAGATTACAGCCGGACTTTAGAACATAAAGTGGAAGAGAGGACGCAGGAATTAAAGGAAAAAAATCTGTTGCTGAGCCAGGAAATTTGCGATCGCGTGCAGATAGAGCAAGCTCTGCGACAATCAGAAGCGTTATTAAAAAAACAAGCCGAGCAACTAGAGCTTTCTTTCCAAGAACTTAAGCGCACCCAGACCCAGCTAATTCAGACTGAGAAAATGTCCTCACTGGGACAGATGGTGGCCGGGGTGGCCCACGAAATCAATAACCCGATTAACTTCATATATGGCAACCTGAGTCACGTCAGGACATACAGTGAAAACATACTAGGACTGGTGAAACTCTATCAAGAACAATACCCCCATCCCTCAGCAGCGATTGTTGAGGATATTGAGGCAATCGAATTAGATTTCTTGATGGAAGACTTACCCAAAGTGCTGGATTCGATGAAGGTGGGGGCAGACCGCATTCGCGAAATAGTCCTCTCCCTGCGAAACTTCTCGCGATTGGATGAAGCGGAAATGAAACAGGTCGATATCCATGAGGGCATCGATAACACCCTACTGATTTTGCAGCACAGACTGCAAGCTAAACTAGACCAGCCTGCTATTCAAATCATTAAAGAGTACGGCCCGCTGCCGCTGGTGGAATGCTATGCCGGCCAACTGAACCAGGTGTTTGTAAATTTACTGGCGAATGCGATTGACACTCTCAATGACCAAAGGGGGCCGCGGGCGATCGTAATTCGCACCTCAGTAGGGTATGGCGAAGAAGAAAAATCCCCGATTTCCAATCCCCCCCTTGCGGAAAGCTCTACATTTTCTTCGGCTGAGGTGGATTCCCCCAACCTCGCCCCGACCCGGAAAAGTCCCCAATTTGTTGTGA
Source organism: Microcoleus sp. K1-B1 (assembly GCF_036704705.1). Lineage (NCBI taxonomy): Bacteria > Bacillati > Cyanobacteriota > Cyanophyceae > Oscillatoriales > Microcoleaceae > Microcoleus > Microcoleus sp. K1-B1. Next base: position 26,765 of record NZ_JAUBSH010000017.1, read on the forward strand.
TTCGCATTTGCGACAATGGCCCCGGTATGACAGAGGAAGTGAACCGGCGGCTGTTCGACCCGTTCTTCACGACGAAACCCGTAGGGAAGGGCACCGGTTTGGGGCTGTCAATCAGCTACCAGATTGTAGTAGAAAAACACCGCGGACAGTTGAAGTGTGTTTCTCATCCCGGTGAGGGGGCAGAGTTCATCATTCAGATTCCTATTCGACAGGCATATCAAAAATTGGCTTTGCAAAGCCAAACTTGATGAGTAGTTGTTATTGGTATTTCCAGGGATTCGATGGCGGGGATTGTGTCGGGATTTGTGCGATCGCAGATGTCTGAAACAAGCTTGCCTTAGAGATTAACAGCAAGACTGACACGACAAGGGCAACGATCGAGAAGCCCAGAACGATCGGGCGATCGTGGAACAGTGATTGCAGCCTTTGAACTCTCACAACAAATCCCCTCTGATTGTTCTCCGCCTAAATTTCCGGCATTTCGCATCTGAGAAGTAAAAAAAAGATGCTTCAAACTGGCGGCCGATTCGATCGTGTTTTACCAGGCAGTTCTAAAAGTTTCCTCTCTCTACAGGAGTAAGTTGGAGAAGGCGATCGCAAAATTAGATTTCAAACTGTGAATCTAGCAATCACACTTTAATCTCCAAGCATTGGTCGTACCTGCAATCTTTAGAAGTTCCAATTAGAACCTCCAATGATTAGCCTTTATTTGACACAACCTGTAGATTATATCGTATACATAGCGGTTTAACAATTCAAATGCAGCGGACGGTTGAAAGCTCCTAGTGCTGAGTACGAGGTTATCTGCTGCCGCTGATTTGAGCCGTTAGCTGCTGTGCTTACTCATGGAGCTATCATTATTCTTTAGATTCAGCACGAGGCTTCATATCGGTCAAAAGTATATCTTTGACTATCCAGAATAATTTACGAAATCCTAAAAAACGATTTGCTTCAAGTAAGGGCACAATTTCGTTCGCGAATACCAGTTTTCCATCTGTAATTTCACGTGTCTCCAGAAGATTGCTTTTCCTAACCTCAACTATAGGGTTTCCGTGCCGCTTCACTCGGATCTCAAGATCAGGATAACTAAAGACCAAACCTTGCCCAGAGGGGGTTTTGACTTCAAGTGTTTCATCATCAAAAAGAAACTCTATCGAAAGGTTCATTAACTCAGCATATTTTTCACGACCTTTCGGAGCTGGCAGTATAAGGGCTGCGGAACGCCCACTTTGAGATATCTTTCCCGGTCTATATTTTGGTTGTTCTCTGTTAATGAAATATCCTGGTAGTTTATTAAAAGCATCGACTCCCTCCTTATCGTGGTCAAAGAGTGCTAATGCTGGATGAGAACTATCTGGTCTGATACTAGAGATAAGGCGAGCAAGCGTTTGAGCGCCACCTGCTCCTCCATTAGAGCCTCCAACAACATCACATTCCTTCACTGCAAATGGCATCTTCTCTTCAGGAAACAATTTTCTGTAAGCTGTTTCCAAAATCATTCGATCTGTTTTTCCCTCCACGTATAACACCGGAGTTGTTGCAGAACGAAGAGTTTGACGAAGTGCAAGCAATTCTTTTTGGTGAGACTTTAGGAGCTGTGACTCTGAAGCCGTCTCGTTCTTAAACGCTTCTCTCGTCAAGTAGTGCTGAGTTCGAAACATCGGGTCGTATACTTCCTGGATATTATAGCGTCCATTAATTGCATCCCATAATTGATGCCAATGGTGTTTTCGAATCAGCATTAAGATATGGCTTGGAATATGAAAGACATCCCAGCAAAGCATTTGCATTAGGCGTGGAATATCTTCGGGGCGCTTATATTCTGCAATTATGTCTAGAAACTCCAATATCAAAATTCTTCCGATGTCAGCGAGCCAGAGATCTGAGCCATACATTTCATCTTTCTCAAATGTCCGCTCTATCAATTCAAACAGAGATCCCGGAATGCTTGGGTCATCAGCCTCCCGAAGAATGCGAAGGATTGCTAAAACTTCAAGCAGAGCATCAGGCTTGGACAATAAATCGAATATTTTGCTTTCAAGGCTTGACATTAGAACGGGAATTTCCCACTCTCCAAGATAGAGCTTCTCCTGATAGTGTTCAACCTCACTAAAATACGGTGAAAAATCTTCTTGAATGTTGTTATCAGTCATGGCACTTTTTACCTATGATAAATATTTTTATTTACAATTAATCGCCCCCGCTCCAATGCGGCTTTGCCGCTTACTGGAGGCAGAGTCTTCGCGGAGCATGTCAAGGCGGAGTATTGGAACGAGTACGATCGCCCCCCGCTGTAGATTGGGTTAAGCTTGTCAAGTCCTTACTTGTGAATCAGTACGTAACGTGAAACCAAACATGACTCGATCGGTCGATCGCAATTAACTAGCTATAGAAAAAAGTAAACCTTGAGACTTAACATCTGCAGTTAGAGCTTCTTGAAGTATCTGGCGACTGGGAATAGCTCAAAGCCCACCTTTTCATAGGTGTGACGGGCTCTTTCATGGCCAGGATCGCCCCCAGTCTCAACCATAGCAATAGACATCCCCGCATCTTTCATCCAACCGAGAGCGAATTCTATCAAAGCACTACCAATGCCGCGACCTTGAAAGTCTGGATCGACAGCAACCATGTAGATTTCACCCATGCTGTCCTCTGAGTGTAGTTTAACGGCTACAAAGCCCACAGTAGAACCTGCATCGATCGCAACCCATACATTCGTGTCTTCCGCAGCACAGACATCCTCCACAGCTTTTTGCTGGCTCACACGCCAATGATTGGGATAGAATGCCTGGTAAACATCAGCATTCATCGCCTTCTGAATCGAATCAAAGACCGGAGTCCAGGCCCGAAGCGAAAGACGAATAACAGCATCAAGGTGGCGAGGGTCGTATGGTTCAATTTGCATTCCCACATGAACTCCTGTTAACTCTGCAAGCTGGCGTTGCTGAATAGAGGTATGAATTGAAGATTTCCCAATTGCTATAAGCCCGCTTGAGGGTGAGTTTTGTAACTTCAAGCGAAAAGTTGATTCATACCGTGAATCAGCAACGCCCAAAGTTTTATCATAGCTTAGTCGGCTGCAAGTGCTGTGTGCGATCGAGAGTGGTGCTAAAAAAGTCACTAAATCTAACTATCTGCACGCTTATAATTCATCACCAAATCCAACCGCGATAAAGAACTTGTCGCTGATTCCCGCACATAAGAATCCACCGATTCATCATTCGCAAATGTGGTGAGAACTTCTACACAACGTCGATCGCCCACAGAAGCAAGAGCATTCACGATCGCCACCTGTACCGCCACATTATCCGTTGTTTTCAGCGACTCCACCAAAATCTCAAAAGCAGAGGAACCCATCTGGCCCAAGGCCATCACTGAAGCAATATTAACCACAGGATTCGGATCTTCGATCGCCTTTTTTAAACCCTGCAAGCCCGCTTCAGGAAACGGCAACTCTGGATAATTAATCGCAATTTGTGCCAATACCTTCGCCGCACTCCCTCGCACAGTCACATTATCACTGTTTAACAATGCGTCCACCACCGATGGCACGGCATCTTCACCAATCACTCCCAAGGCTTTTACGGCCGCCCGACGATAGGTGACATCTTCTTCATCTAAAATGCCCACCAGCCGAGAAATTGTATTTTCATCGCGGGAATCGGCAATTTCAAACATTGCCCGATCGCGCAGATGAGGATTCGGGTGTTTTAGTTGTTCAAACAAAGCATCTGTTGTCATGGTTTTTGTGGTTTTATAGCAGTTGACAGTTGACTGTTGACTGTTGATAGTTGACAGTTGTATGGCGGTTCTCAAGCGTGGTGAGGTATGCCCTATGCCCTATGCCCTATGCCCTATGCCCTATGCCCTATTAAGATAGTTCGGATGTTACATAAGTATGAGCATCTACTTTAGCTCGAACCAACCAATCTGGGTCGGCCGCAGCGATTTCATAACCCGTGACATCACCAAGTTTTTCTAGTGCCATTAATGCAGCATACTTCAAATCCCAGATTTTAGTTTCCAGACAGGCTTTCAATTCGGGAATAGCACGTTTTTCTCCCAGTTCCCCCAGGGCGATCGCCGCCGCTGCACGGGATTTCTGAAACTGAGGTTGGGAGTGATGCAAAGCTTCCAATAACAAATCGTAGGCTGGAGAATGTTTTAACCAGCCAAACAATTTTACCACATGAAAATGCGCTCCATAGTCATTATTTGCTTCTTCAGCAAAGGTAGCAAACAGGGCTGCTGGTGCATCCTCTGAGTAATTTTCAAGTATCGTTTTAGCTGCTAGATAGCAACGTCCAAAATCTGTTTCGTATAATTGGCGAATCAAAAACGGTAAGTCGGGTAACTTTTCATAACTATGCACTAAATCTAAATCTGCTGGATAATCTCTTAATGTTTGTTCCAAATGGGGTTTAATAGTAGCAAAGGTCAGGAATTTGTCGGCAATTCCTGCTTCGGCTAACATCCTAATTCCTCTGAGCCGAAAGACTAAAGATACCGGACATTTGGCAATATTGGGAATGGCATCGTAGTAACGTGCATCTATCAAATCCTGAATAGATAATCGTCGCCCAAGGACATTTTTGTGTTGCAACATTGCCACAACTTTTCCCATTTGAGAAAAGTCTCTGGTTAAGCGACAAATTGCGGCGATCGCAGCACTAGCAGTCGGCGGGTCAATATCATCGACAAATCTGCGAATTCTGGCTACGGCTGGCTGATAATCTAATTTAGTCAGGGTGTGAATAATTACCCGGTAGGTTTGTCCCGGTTTGTCGAGCAATTGAGCAACTTCTGCTAAAATATCGGCATCTTGAGTGCCAATTTCGCCGATCGCCCAAACGGCATTTTCCACCGTGTAGCAGTCATCATCCGCCAGACAGGTGCGAATCACCGGCAATGCTTGCACAGCTTGCAGTCTTCCTAATGTTTCCACCGATTTGCGGCGCACAATCCGATTTTCCAGCACCGGATCGGTTTGTTGTACTGCTCGCATCAGTGCTGCGATCGATCGATCACTTGAGAAATTGATCAAGTGGGAAGCAGCTATGTAGCGGGAATCCTCTTCACCGATTTCAGCTTGGGGCGTATCTAAAAGGGCGATCGCCTGGTCTTCCGTTAAATTAAAAAAACTAAAAAAGCGTTTATCCATAAAATTAGCTGCAATCACTATAGAAGAAGAAAGGCACTACACGGATTATGATTTAACCGCAGAGAACGCAGAGAACACAGAGTCCGAGAATAGAGAGAGAGGAATAATTCCGATGAAGAGAGGATTCCATATGAGTCAGATGTTGAGGGTAGAAACTATGCCCGATGCCCTATGCCCGATGCCCTATGCCCAGAAACATTTAATTTACCTAAGAAACAGGATATGCCTATTAAAACACAATAACAAGCCTAGGAATTCTTTACCCTTACCTCACCAAAATCGGTAAAGCAACGAGCCAAGAGTTCCTAGACTTGTCGGGTAGAAACTACCCAGTCACGACATTACAAACCTGCCAATTAATTAGGACAGGGAGTTGATCGCGTAGTCGAGAAGAGCATTGTACTCAGTCAAAGCTTGAGCGGACATATCGCGAGGAGCGCAACCGCGATTGCGAGCAAAGCTTAATGCTTCAACGTAAGGAGCAGTAGGCAAGCCCAAAGCGCGATAAACTTCGCGTTGACCAGCAATACCCCATTCGTCCAGAGGGCCTGTGCCGCCAACAACTAAGCAATATTGGACCAAGCGCAGGTAGTGCTTGATGTCACGATGGCATTTTGCTTTGAAAGTATCGGTGGAGTTAGCTTGACCGGATTCGTTCAAGTAAGGATACTTTTTGATGCAAGCATCATAAGCTTCTTTAGCAACTGCGTCGAGGTTGGTGCCTAATTTTTCTGCAGCTTCTAAACGAGCAGCAGAGCGTTGGATAGAACCTTGAACTGATTCTAAATCTGAGGTGCTAGGGAAGCGGCCTGCTGCATCAGCAGAGGCAATAGCGGTGGTGAGAACTGATTTCATTTCCTAAAACTCCTAAAGTGATTTTGACGACAGTGAGCGTAGTTTCAATTTTGCTGAGCGAATTGCGATTAGCAACTGACTAGCTCAGTGCAGAAATGATGCGATCGAAGTAGCTGGAAGCTTCAGCAACGAGGCTAGCACAACGATCTTCTACTACAGGACTGCCCATTTTGCGGAGCTTAGCACCAGCAAATTTTTCGCTAGGATTGTCTTGGATGTGAGCAGCGGCTTGAGCCTTCATGATTTGAACGGCACGCACGGTGGAGGTGGTGGGTACGCCCAAAGCTGCGTAGGTTTCTTTCAAACCATTCAAGCAACGGTCATCAAGAACAGAAGCATCACCAGCCAACAAAGCGTAGGTTACATAGCGCAAAATGATTTCTGCATCGCGCAAGCAAGCAGCCATGCGGCGGTTAGGATAGCAGTTACCACCAGCTTGAATCAAGCCTTGGTTTTCGCAGATCATACCGGCAACAGCATCAGAAACCATGCAGCTAGCATTGCTGGCGATCGCGTTTACAGCATCCAAGCGTCGGTTGCCGTTGGCAACGAAAGCTCTCAGGGCACTAATATCACCGACGGTGGAGGTGCTGGCATCGGCTGCAACTACAGCTCTTGAAAAAGCGTCAAGCATTGAGTTCTCCTTAACTTAGAAAAATTATTTCTGATCTGAGTTGGTCAACTGGGTGACTAACTTAATGGTTTTGAATATATCTGTGGGGTGTTGCCTCTGTCTCATTCCTGAGAAACAAAGTAACAATTTGTTACTTTTGTGGCTAAAAGCACTTTTTTTCGTGGACAGGGGCCCAAAAAGTGGAGTTCTGAAGACCAGAATATTTTGGCTCTTGCCCCTGTACAATGTTTTCCATGAACAATATTAAGCAGTTTGTTGAAAATTCTCTAGGACGGTGGCGATCGCAGCGCAGCGCCCATCATTTGACTTTCAGACACTTTGAAGCTGTGCAGTCAGTCATTGATATCGTTGCTATCTCACCGGACGATCGGGCAGTAATGGAACTCTGTCAATTGTATAATGTTGACCCATCCCAAGCCGTAATGCCTTTTCAAATGAGTTGGGAGGGTGAGTCAGATTGGGATGAGAATTCTGAGGTTAAGGGGAGTTGTATTTTGGTACCAATCCCAGATCCAAATGTACCTAACCAGGGTAAGTTATTACGCGATCAAGGTTATGCTGAAACTATTGCCGCAGCAGGTGACTATCACATCACAGAGGATGGAACTTTTGTTCTGTTGACTAGCTACGAACACGCCGCCGCCGAAGAAAAAATCTGGTTTGCTAATCCTAATTTACGATTTCGTGTTTCCCTAATTAAAACCAGTGGAGGAAGTGGGGTAGTAACGGCATCATTTTCCTCAGAGATTCGTTCGCTGTCAGGGAATTAGTGAATTGCTAATTGCTCTTGATAAACTTTATTCTACCTTCTTCTTGGCTTATGAATTCCGTTAAAAGCAATGATTTAATCACTTTAGCTCAGTGGATGGCTGGGGATTTTAGTAACTATCAGCAATCCTTTGATAACCCACAACAATTTGCCCATATTCGGATATTTTTTCGTCCCTTACCCTTTGAATTTTTCAATGCCATTGGCTTTTACTCTGAACAGGTTTACGACCACGATCTGTGGACTCCCTATCGTCAGGGAGTTCATCGCTTAATTGACCAGGGGGATCAGATTTATATTGAAAATTATAGCCTCCAAGACCCCATACAGTATGCCGGAGCCGCACGAGAATTAAGCATTCTCAAAACTATTAAACCAGATAGTCTGCAACGACGCTATAACTGTTCCATGATTTTTAAACGAGACGGCGAAATGTTTCGAGGCGGTGTGGAACCAGGAAACCTTTGTCTCATCGAAAAAAGAGGTTGTTCCACCTACCTAGTCAGTGATGTCGAAATTACAGAAACAACTTGGAGTAGCCTCGATCGAGGTCTGGATGTAAATACCCATCAACAGGTTTGGGGGTCGGCTTTTGGCTCTCTACAGTTTGAAAAGCGTCAAAGTTTTGCCACTGAGTTACCTCACATCGTATAACTTATCCGCGTAATAATTTCAACTCACATTCGCCCTATATTACAAATATTCATGGCGTATTACATGGAAAATATTGCAATAAAAGAGTCATAACAAGCTCTCAACCTCTTTGTGTACTACAAACAAGCTCCCTGAGCAGATTTTATGTTAAGTTATGTAAAGTTTTTTAATATAACCTCTAAGTATGGTAGTTTCTCATGTAATACAATTGTGGAGATTTTTTCAATGGTTTTTGGACCTGCATCTCGACTTGGAGTCAGTTTATTTGAAGAAACACCCCGTTTAGAACTAATTCCAGGACGTTCACAAGAAGAAGTAGAAACCATCATTCGTGCCGTTTATCGGCAAGTTTTGGGTAATGCTTACGTCATGGAAAGTGAACGAGCGACAATTCCTGAATCCCAATTCAAAAGTGGTGAATTCAGTGTGCGCGAATTTGTCCGCGCTCTGGCAAAATCAGACGCTTACCGCTCTCGCTTTTTCGATACTTGTCCTCGCTATCGGTTTATTGAACTCAATTTCAAACATCTTTTAGGTCGGGCTCCTGATGGCTTAGAAGAAATGAGAGGACACAGCACCATTCTAGATACTGAAGGCTTCGAGGCAGAAATTGATTCTTACCTCGACAGCGATGAATACCAAACTGCCTACGGGGAAAATATCGTTCCCTATTTCCGAGGCTACAAAACCCAGCCAGGACAAAACATGGTTGGGTTTACTCATATGTTTGCTCTCTTGCGGGGAGCTTCCAGTAGCGACCTCAAGGGCAGTCTTTCTGGAAAAACCCCTGTTCTGAATAAATTCGTGATTCAGCAAACCCCCCTACCCATAGTTCCCCCTTCAGGTGGTGCAGTTGGAGATGGTTGGGCCTTCCAAGAGTCTGGTATCAATTCACGTACTCGTGCTGGATTAGGCGCCTCAGCAGAAGGCAAAGTTTATCGCATTACTGTGACTGGATATCGTTCTTCAGCAACGACTGTGATGAACCGAGTCTCTAAATTTCGCTCTAGCAATCAAGCCTATCTCGTACCATTTGATAGGCTCTCGCAAGAATATCAACGCATCCACAAACAAGGCGGCGTAATTTCCAGCATCACTGCTGTCAACTAACAACCGCTCAAACTTCTGCCTTAACGACTTGGGGAATTATCTCCCTGAGCGTGCCTTTCACAATCCCTAATTCTCTGTTTTGAAGCGTTATTTATTCTTAGGAGAAACTCAATGAGTGTCGTTTTAGATGCGCCAGTAGAACTTTGGCCTACCAGCAGCTCCGATGATAAACAGGCGGTAATTCGCGCTGTTTACAAGCAAGTATTGGGCAATCCCCATGTCATGGAAAGTGAACGCCTGACGATTGCAGAATCCAAGTTGTGCGATGGCACGATAACGGTACGAGAATTTGTCCGCGCTGTGGCTAAATCTGACTTTTATCGCAGTCGGTATTTTGAATCCTGCGCTCCATACCGCTTTGTCGAGCTAAACTTCAAACATTTGTTGGGTCGCGCTCCTTTAGCTCAAGAAGAACTTTCTGAGCATATTTGTCGGTGTACCCAAGAAGGCTACGATGCCGAAATTGATTCTTATCTCGATAGTCCAGAATATCAAGAAAAATTTGGCGAGAATACAGTCCCTTATTATCAAGGGGCAAAAAGTCAAGTCGGACAAAAGCAAGTCGGCTACAATCGTACCCTTTCCCTGTATCAAGGTTATGCAGGAGTTGATAGTGCTTTTACCGCTTCTCGCTTAGTAGATTTTGTGGCTGGCAATAGCGGTAACAAGATTACTTTACCAACAACAGGCGGTCGGCTCAGTGCTTACAAAGATGCCACCGAAAAGACATTCAAGATTTTAGTTAAGGGGTCTAAATTTGACAGTCCTCGCCGACTAAGTAACACTGAATATCTTGTATCCGGTGGGAATATGACTCCGCAAATTCAGCGCATTCATCGTGCAGGTGGCAAAATTGTCAGCATCACAGAAGTTGCTTGAGGCATAGAGTGATTAGCGGGTAGAGAAGTAAAAAGTTACTTCTCTATCCCTCTCGGAAACAATCGCGATTTTTATCTTATCACCCTCGGAATTATGAAAGCGATAACGATAGAAACAGATAGTTTTTCTCTGCCTGAATAACAGATGTGTTCGCCTCTGTCAAGCTATTTCAACCAACAGTAACTTTTTTTTACACTCTCAATCAAACTTTAATTAACTTTAGGAAAAAATAATGTCCAGTTTAACAGCAGCTTTCGTCAGTGACCCAGTAGAACTGCGATCCAATGCAACGGAAGACGATTTACAAGTCGTCATTCGTGCTGCTTACCGACAGGTGTTAGGAAATGCTCACCTGATGGAAAGTCAGCGTCTCACCAGTGCTGAATCTTTGCTTCGCAATGGTGATATTACGGTGCGTGAATTTGTCAGACAAGTGGCAAAATCAGACCTGTATCAGTCTCTATTTTTTAACACCAATTCTGCCTATCGGTTCATCGAGTTAAACTGCAAGCATTTACTGGGTCGCGCTCCTTTAGAACAGAAGGAGATTTCTGATCACGTCCAAATTTGTAACGGTCAAGGCTATGAAGCCGAAATCGATTCTTATATCGATAGTGACGAGTATACCCAGAACTTTGGTGAGAATATTGTACCTTATCCTCGGAGCATTCGCAGCCAAACTGGTATCAAGAATGTCGGGTTTAATCGGATGCTTTCTTTGCTGGGAGGATCAGCTACTAGCGATAGCAGTAATCAAGCTCAATTAATTGCTACGGTTGCGAGCAATCTGCCTCAGAAAATCAAACTTTCTAGCGTTGCTAACAGTGGAGCCTCTAGCACAACTGGTAAACGTTTTCGGATTACTGCTGCTAAGTCTGGTGGTGCTAAGGTCAGAGTGAGCAAGATCAGCTATGAAGTCAGCTATGCTCAAATGTCTAAGCAAATTAAAAATATTCAGAAAATGGGAGGAAAAATTCTCAGCATTACTGAAGTTGGCTAAATTTACCTAGACTTCACCTTTGTCTTCATTGAAGTTTGGTATCTCCTGCTTTCTATAGAGCGAGTTTATTATTCGCTCTTTTTCTTCTATGTAACACTTGAAAATAAAAATAAATCACTCAGTTTTCAAGCTGAGGATCTGAAAAATGCTACCCCCAATAGCTTGTAAAAAAATTCAGGCTTGGATCAGAAGTCGTCACCTAATTTTTTGCGGTCAATTGCTAGTTTTTGAAACTTTAGACTATCCAGCAGTTGAGCGATTTGAGGAATGTGTTAACAGTCTAGGAGGGTGTTTAATTTCTGTTGAACCAGCCAAACGACTTTGGATGGGAAATCATCGACAAGTGATTCTCTATCAGGCTAAAGCCAGTTTGCATACACCTCATCATGAACTGCGGCAATATTGGTTCAAGTACGGCTGTTTTCAGACTCGATTCGATCAAAGAGCTTAGCTATAACAACCGCCAAGGTTATTAATTATTAAAATATCTTTGGTTATTTGCATAATTAGGAACTTTTTGGTTAAAATAAAGAAAAATTATACTTTGTTGTAGTTATGGATATTCACGAAATCGAAACCTCTCTGAACAATCCTGATTTTCAGTATCGACTCAAGGCAGTCGCGGCTCTCAAGGATTATCAACCAGAGATTGCCGTTCCCTTGCTCAAGGGCAAACTCGATGACCCGGAGTTCTTAGTACGTTCCTTTGTCAGCAGAGCATTTGGGACACAACAAACCGCTGAATCCTTCGCCGCATTGCTCCAAATCATGAAATTTGATAATACGCCGAATGTGCGAGCTGAGGCTGCTAATTCTCTTTCGCTTTTTGGTCGATGTGCTGCATCTCATTTAGTCTCGACTTTTTTTCAGGATGACCACTGGTTAGTTCGTCGTAGTATTCTGGCTGTTTTGGTTGATATGAAGTGCGAAAGCGAACTCTTTGAGGTCTGTATGGAAGCCTTAGCTGGCGAAGATATGGCCACCCAGGAAGCGGCTGTGGATGCACTTGGTACATTAGCCGGAACTAATCAGGAACAGGCTGCACTTTCTCAGTTATTAATGCTGGCTAATTCTGAGTATGAACGTATGCGTCAGCACGTCGCATCTGCTTTGCAGAATTTTGATGCTCCGCAGGCTAAGGAAATTTTAGGTCAACTTAGGCAAGACTCAAATCATCGAGTTGTTGCTACTGCTTTAGAAAATCTGCTTTAGACAATAAATAGTAAGGAAGTTGATTAAGCTTGACTAAAAGTTTTTAACCCACTGATTAAAGGGTCAAAAGAGAGACTCAATAAATCCCGGTCTTCAGAATTAAAATGCTGCAAGCTAACTTTTTTCAACTGTTCTAGTCCACAAAGCATCGCCGAAACAGGAACCCGCAATTCTTGATACAGTAGCTCCATATTTTTGAGCCCTTCTGGGCTAGTAAATTGAGGATTGTTACCTGCAATTCCATAGGTGATACACCGTAGGAACTGCCAAAAATCTCGCCAACAGGCTTCAGCACGTTCGGGAGGATAAAGGTCATTACCAGGCTCAGTGATATCGGGAAAGTCCGCTAATACCTTTTTCCTCGCATCAGCAACAATATTAGGAGCTTGCTCTCGCAATAATCTGGCTTTTTCTAGCATTAAAGAGAGATGAGGATGAAAGTTTTTAATGCGTTCTAAATCCTCATCTGTGAGATATCGACTTTGATTGTCAGCATCTTGAAAAATGGCAATTACTTCATCAGAATATAAGTTTTTCCAAGTGGCAAAACTGACAATTCTCGCTTGGGGAATTAATTGCTTGGCTCTTTCACTTAATTGCATATTTATTAAATTACACTCACTTAATTTACTAGGATAGACTAAAATTATGAACGGGTTGGTTAAGATTTATTACAAATAAAGCCCTTTAATGAGGGTTGGTACAGGGTTTTTCTGGGTAATCCTGAGCACACAACAGATTTTTGTAACGAAATATTACTTTGTTTGTCAAAAACAGAGACAAGATTTAAGGTAATCCCTTATGATCTTGTTTTGAGGGAAAGATTGAAGGAGCTAGATTTTAATCTATGTTTAAGCCGTTTCAGGAATTCTTAGAAAAAGAACTGTTTGGACGTTTTGCTCTAGAGAGTCGTCCCATTCCCTCTGGGTTGGAATCGGTGGTGAGTGAAAGAGGCAAAAATCCTGCCACGATTCAAAGTTGGTGCTATCAATGTCCCGAATTGCGAAAGATTCGTTACACCTACATTGATGCTGGAGAAACGGCACAAATTTTCAATAGTGTCATTTATCCGAATTATAATTACGATTTGCCTTTGCTAGGAATTGATTTTTTAGCCTTTGGACAGAAGAAAATCTTGGTTGTCTTGGATTTTCAACCTTTATTCCGCGATCGAGCCTATATAGACAAATATATCGGGCCAATGAGCGCAATTAAGGATAAATACAAAGATTTAACGCAAGACTTAGAAATGAAGTTTTACGATGCGAACCAGTATTTTTCCAAGAACTTGCTATTTGCTAAAACTGATGCAGAAACGGTTGTAACTCGTTTGTTTCCAGCCTATCAAGAATATGTCCAGTTGTATTGGCAAATGCTAGAGCAAGCCTCCCCCCTTAAGACTCCAGAAGAGATGCAGCGGATTGTGAAGGCACAGAAAGATTACGATCAGTATAGTGCGGAACGCGATCCAGCATCAGGGCTATTCGGCAGCTATTTTGGGCATGAATGGTCAGAGCGATTTCTGTACGAATTTTTGTTTGAAGATGCTGTTCCCTTAGCAGTTCCAGCGGGGGTAAGATAATTTAAAAATGACTCTTTATCAGCCTTTCTTAGATTACGCTATCCCACTTCTAAAAGAACGACTTGACTTGGCGCCATATCCTATTCCCGCAGGTTTTGAACGGAAAGAATCTATAACTGGGAAGGGGAAAAAAGAGCAGTTGGTGGTGACGACAAGTCATGCTTTTAAGTCCTCAAAATTACGGCAAATTCGGGCAGCTCATGTTGAGGGTGGTGATGCTCTCCAGGTACTTAATTTTGTGATTTTCCCCCAGTTAAATTATGACTTGCCCTTTTTTGGGGCGGACTTAGTAACTTTGCCGGGGGGACATTTAATTGCTTTAGATATGCAGCCTCTTTTTCACGATGTTGCTTATCAGAAGCAATACTCAGAGCCAATTTTGCCGATTTTTAATAACTATCAAAAGGAGTTGCCTTGGGGAGGAGATTTTCCTGACGAGGCAAAACCTTTCTTTTCACCTGCTTTTCTTTGGACTCGTCCCAAGGAAACAGAGGCTGTGCAAACTACGGTTTTTGAAGCTTTTAAGGATTATCTTCAAGCTTATCTCGATTTGGTTGAGCAAGCGCAACCTGTCACAGATAGTCAGAGACTTGGAGAAATTCTTGAGGCACAGCGACGTTATATTAATTATCGTGCTGCAAAAGATCCGGCTAGAGGGATGTTTACGCGGTTCTATGGTGAGGAGTGGACTGAGGAATATATTCACGGTTTTCTGTTCGATTTAGAACGCCACATTCCAGAAGTTCAACAATCCGTGTAAATTTATCCTACCTGAGAGCGAAGACTCTGAGCTGTGTTGTTACGAGTAAAAGCATTCCAAGTTCCTAATTCTTTGCGATCGCGACTACAAAGCATGGCTTTCATCTCTTGGGTGAGTCCTTGTGCTAGAGTAAAATCAGCGCCAGCAATACTCTTTAATTGCTCTAAATTTGCCCCGGTTAAGTCAGCCCCTCGTAAATCGGCTCCTTGTAATTCGACTCCAATTAAGATAGCATTTCGTAAATAAGCACCAGTCAGAAAGGCATTCTGAAGACTTGCCCCACTTAAGGCTGCTCCCTCTAAATTGGCCCCAGTTAAATCGGCTCCACTGAGATAAGCACCTCGCAGATTACAGCCGTGTAAATCTGCGCCTCTGAGGTAAGCTGTATTCAGAAAAGCTCCACTGAGATTGGCTTGGGGACCAATTGCTCCTGAATTTTTGTAATTGAATCCTTCTGGCCACAGGGTATGAGCATCATATTGAGCCAATTTTAATTTAGCCTCTTGTAGCTGGGCATCGATTAAATTACAGCCCTGTAATTCTGCACGGAAAAGATAGCTTTCTTGTAAATTCGCTCCACTCAAATTGGCATCTCTGAGATTGGCCCTTCGTAAATCAACCCCTTGGAGATTTGCCCCTTGCAGATTGGTTTGACTAAGGTTTGCCCCTATCAAGTTTGATCCACTGAAATCAATACCAAATAAATCCATCTGGCTGAGGTTGATTCCCGCGAGGTTGCTTTGAGCTAGACTTTTCCCTTGCTGAATGGTTGCCAAGATTTCTGTTGCAGAAAGGGGTTCGGAGAGGAAAGATGAGTGTTGACGAGGTGACATTATATTTTTCTGAAGATTTATTGATCGAGTTGCTCAAAATTGTCCTGTGTCATTTATCCTAGAATTTGAAGGATTACAGACTGACGTTTGTTTATTTTTCTTAACCAAAATCAGCTCTGATTCCCAGTTCCGCTAAGCTCAGGTCACAGCCTAAATCCACGTTTTTCATTGAGATTTGTCTCAATCCCTATGATTCCTCTCGCTAAGTTGACACAGAAATGCTGCTAACACCACCTATGACTATGATGGATTTCTTTCGCAAGAGTGAGGGCGTTTGGTTTACTCAGCGAACAGTCCATAATTTTGATACTGCTGCGGCTGATGAGTCGGGAGAGTCCAATGTCATCGTTGAAGTTTTGTCAATAGATGATCCCAGACTTTTAGATGTTTGTCAACAGCAGAATGTCGATCCCGCTTTAGTTAGTGGGGGATGCAGTTTTATGTGGCAGGACAATTTAGATGATACAGTTCCGAACCAAAACTATGCTGCTATTCTTTTAGATGTGCCTAATCCTACTAATCCGAGAACGGGCAAGTTTCTGCGAAATCGAGGCTATGTTGAAGGTATTCCGGTCATCGGTATTTACCATTTTGCGGATGATGGGGTGTTGACTATTGAGACGGAATATGAGACTAATCAAGGACAGGAACGCTGTTGGTTTATTAACGATCATTTTCGGGTACGGGTGATGACTGTGCAGATGGTAAATGGGGTTAAACAAATGGCATACTGTTCTGAGCGTCGTTGTGTTTCTCACTCTGCTTTAGAAGAGATGATTGAACACAATCGCTTGAGATTTTCTGGGGTGGGTGTGCTG
Source organism: Microcoleus sp. K1-B1 (assembly GCF_036704705.1). Classification (NCBI taxonomy): domain Bacteria; kingdom Bacillati; phylum Cyanobacteriota; class Cyanophyceae; order Oscillatoriales; family Microcoleaceae; genus Microcoleus; species Microcoleus sp. K1-B1. Next base: position 43,032 of record NZ_JAUBSH010000017.1, read on the forward strand.
TCACCTTAAAGCACAAATATCCAGTATCTTGCAATCGCATCTACACACACAGTCAAAATATCCCGGTGATTGAAATTGGGGTGACATCAACAAAAAATATCCAAACGACTGCAATCGCATCTACACACAAAGTTTGCCTACGCGGACTAATTATTGAACTCAAAAAACAAACTATGTCTGAAAACGCAGAATTGAATCCATCTGATAATGAGGAAACTGTTGCCACTTCATCAGGGTCTAATGCTGAAGAAGTGGCAGAAGTAATTGCTGAATTTGAGAAATATCGCGAACGTTTGGTTAATGAAACTATGACGGCGGCACAAAAGGCAAAATTACCTCCGAAGGCGGCGATGGCTAAAATTGAGCCGGAACTTGCTAAGATTGATGCTGGACTGGAGAGTCTTCGCGCTCAATTGGCGGCTCTAACTACTAATAATTAGGTGATGATGATGGTCAATTCTAATGCTCAAGCGGAGGCAGATCCAATTGTCTTGGCTCACGCTGAAACAGATGCTTTTCTTCGGGAAGTTACTGAACAAATAGATTTAGATACTTTCGATGCTAATGATTCCAATCTGTTGAAGCGGTTGGTTGAATGTTTGGGAGATACGCGGGGGATGACTCGACTGCGTTTCGCGGAAACTTTGGCTGAAATTGGGGAAGCGGCGACTCCTTTTTTGTTGGATGGTTTGGCAAATCATGTTAATCCGGTTGTGCGGCGTGCTGCTGCTAAAACTCTGACTTTGATTGCCGATCCGACTGCGGTTCCTCATTTAATTCATGCTTTGTTGAACGATGAGGATACGGTGGTTAAGGGTTCATCAATTGGGGCTTTGGCGAGGATTGGGGAGCCGTCTGTGCAGGCTTTGTTGGATATTTTAGGGTCAACTGATTTGCCTGAGAGTACGATCGGTCATGCGGCTTGGGCGTTGGCGTTTATTGGGGCGGGGGCGAAGGAGTATTTGTATCAGGCGATCGCGTCTGATTCGCCTGTGGTGCGCGGTGCAGTGGTGGGTGCGATCGCGAAGGTTGCACAGGAAGAACCAAAGGATGAATTATTCGAGATTTTGGTTAAGTCTCTGACGGATGTTGATGTGGATGTGCGTTGTGAGGCGGCGGCGGCTTTAGGAAATCTGGCTTATAAACCTGCAATTCCTAATCTGATTGAGTTGCTGGATCATGGTGATGGGGAAACTCGTAGGGCGGCGGCTTTGTCTTTGATGAAAGTGGGCGATCGGGCTGCGATTGAACCGCTAAAAGCTGCTTTGAAAAAGGAGTCTGAAGCGGCGGTTCAAGGTGTGATCAAGTTGGCAATTTCTCAAATTAAGTAACTAAAAGTATGACTGAATCGGGAACGGGGCGGATGTTGCTTTCTCATAATTTTGATATGCCCGAGGGTGTTTTTCCCACTTTAAGTAGGGAAGAATTTACTCTGGTATTTGCTGAGGGTTTAAGTCAATATCCTGAGATTAAGTGTCGTCAATTAAATCACGGTCATTGGATGGTAGAAGTTTTATTTTCTACTGATGCTTTTTCTCCGCCTCAAGTGGGAGAATTTTGTGCTCAAAGTTTGGTGGATAAGCGGATGAGTCAGGGGAAAACTGATGATTCTTTTCCTGATATTTTGATTTTAGCGGGATTGAAGAAGACGCCTCCTTTGAGTAGCGATGCTGAGGCGTTGCAACCGGGAGAATGGGGGGTGGATGTGGTGGAAACTCAGTCTGCTGAGAGTTTTTTGATGGCGATGGGGTGGGAGGAGAAAACTGCCGGGAAAACTATTGAGGATGTTTTTAAGGCTGAAAGGAGAAAGGAGTAAAGGGTTACAGGTTGTTGGAAAACTAAGAGCTAAGTCCCAAAAGACTGATTTTGATGTTGGCCAGGATATTATCTATCTCCCTCCGATCAAAAAATTGAATTGAAGGTAATGTGGGGAACTGATTTTCAGCATATTTTCTGGACAGTCATGGTTATCAGTTATTGCCTCCCGTGTTGGTTTCTTAGGAATATTGATATTTCTGATAGTGACAAATCGATAGACATAAGCATCAAGGAATTGCTTGGCAGACCAAAATTCTTTGCCAATTTTCTGACAATACGCGACAAAACACTGTGCACCTTTAAGTTGCTGAATAATTTTCCATTCTGGGCTTGTTGTAGTTTTTGCCTTCATCTCAATACAGAGGATAACTTTTTTCTTACCAGTATCAGCAATTATCACAAAATCTGCACGTTTGCATTCACCTTTTGAACCACAAAATATCGCTTCAGGTGATGTAAAATCATCTACTTTAATGATAATAACTTGATCGTCATTGGGCATTCCACGAATTGTCACAAAGCAGTTGGGGAGAGCGGGTTCTCTGAGAGGATGTTTGAAAAGTTTTTTTGAGTAAATTTTATGCCAACCGCCTCACCATGATTCGGATCATGGCCAGGTAGATAAACGTCTCCGAGGTCTCTGGGAGTAACTCATAGTCTCTGGTCAAGCGCCGACACCCCATCAGCCAACCAAATGAACGCTCCACTACCCAGCGTTTTTTGAGCAAGAGGAAGCCTTGAGTTTGCTCCGGTCGCAGCACCACCTGCACGATCCAACGGCAAAAGTCCATCACCCACATCAGGAACGGCTGACCGTCAAACCCACCGTCCACCCAGATGGTATGCAATCGGGAAACGGAGTTACCCATCTGTTTGACCCGTTTGAGGACTTGCTTCCCACCATCGCGCTCTGGCACACTCGCTGCGGTGACCAACACCCGTAGCACCAACCCTAAAGTATCTACTGTCATAAACCGCTTGCGACCTTTGATTTTTTTGCCTGCATCGTACCCCACCATTTGACTCACCATCGCGGCACTTTTTACACTTTGGCTATCGATGATTGCTTCTGATGGACTGGGATGACGCTCCTGCTCGATTCTTGTCCACTCTCGTAGACAGTCATGAAGCTTCAACCATGTCCCGTCTTGGCGCCAGTTGCGAAAATAGGTGTACACCGTCTGCCATGCCGGAAAATCTCCGGGTAACGCTCTCCAGCGCACTCCTTCGACGAGGACATAAAAAATCGCGTTGAGAATCTCCCACATCTCGACTTTACGAGGACGACCACCCGATTTAGGCTCTGGAATCATGTCACTGAGAAATTCATATTGGGCACGGGTCAGGTTGCTGGGGTAAGCTTTACTCATGTCGCTCTCTCGGTGCTGTGTACTACATATTCGCAGCTTACACTGAGAGAGCTTTTTTACCATCTGACCAACTTTTCAAACATCCTCTGAGTGTCACTTGCTTTTTACCATAGCTATCTTCTACCAATGGCACTGTAGCACTTTCTTTAATCATCTCTTTGAGGATAGCAATATCAGACATTAATCCTTACCCCAGACAATCGCTTCCTGAATCCGGTTCATAGTCTCAATAGTTGTATCAAAACTGCGAGCTTCTATACCCATTTCTGGATCAATATCTGCTGGTGTCAGGGTTTGACATTGAGTTTTTCTTTTCTTCCCTTCTAAAAGGATTGATGCTTCTTCTGCAATATAAACTTTAATTTTTTCAGCCGAGATCAGTTCCACTTCGCGATAACCTTCTTCTTCAGCAATTCGCTTCAGATGAGGTTGATCATGGTTAAGCATAATCAAAGTATTCAGTTCTTTAATAATGTAATCGCTATGGGTAGTTATAAACACTTTAATACCTAGATTTACCAGTCTGGCAAATAGCCGTGCGACGCGGCGCTGATTTTCAGGATGTAGATTCAATTCTGGTTCATCTACCATCAATAAATCGCCCATCTGAGCCTCATGTTTCAGGTAAAAACCGATATCTAATAGAGAACGCACAGCACTAGAACTTTGATCCATAGAAAGCTTAACCCGTTTACCATGCGGCACATAATAAAGCTGATCGTTTCGGGTTACAGTGTACTCACCACCGATGATGTCAGCAAAATCTGCCAATACATCGGGATGGTTGTCAGCAATGAAACTGGTTGTTTTAACAAGGGTTTCAAGTTGTCTGGTAAAATCTACATTTGTCTCTATCGGCAGAGCATAATTCTGATAAACCTTTAAGAAAAGCTTCATTGGATTGATATTATTGTTGGCTTGACCCATTTCGTCAAGCAAGCGATTACGGGCAAAATTCAACTCTTTGCGAAAAATAGCTGTACCAGTTCGTTCTGCACTAGCGATAAAAGGACGAGGAATAATTTCAGCAAAAATAATGTCTTTTAGTGCATCAGCAATGGTGGATATAAGTATCTCGTTGGGAATTTTTACCTTTTCTTTCTCAACTAGCAGGGTGACAACTAATTCTGTACTGTCTTCACTTTTGATCAATGAGAATATTTCGGCATTAGCCGAGCCTATTGTTCGCTCAAATCTGCCTCCAAAACTAATATTTTTTATGTCTATACTTACCTGAAAGTGTGTGTTTTTAAAACGTTCAGCCGGTGCTGCAAAAATCTGAGGCAATCGCTGTGTATAAGCATGACAAGCTATATCAACAATCTGCTTAACCTGCTTGACATATTCTTGTAGATCAAGATGAATTACTCCGTCAGTAAGAAGTTGCTGAATTTTATTGTCTTTGATTTCGATCAAAAATATCCGTTGCCAAGTAAACAAAAAGCCAAACAGTGCATAAGTAGCGTAGGTTTTACCAGTATTATTGCCACCACAAATAATTGTTAGGTCGCCCAGGGTGAATTCGGCTTGCTTTAAAACACCAAGATTTTTGACTTTGACTTTCATAAATGTTTTGCTAAAATGACAACTTACTATTTAATTTTACAGTAGTAGAAGTATTAATTATACCAAAATTTTACCCACCGTCAACTCCTGCTGCTGCTGCTGAACAGGAATACAAATCTCAAATTCCGTCCCTTTTTCTGGCGTTGAAAAACACCTCAGCGTCCCACCATGTTTTTCAGTAATAATCTGATAACTAATCGCCATTCCCATTCCGGTTCCCTTCCCTACAGGCTTTGTTGTAAAAAATGGATTGAATATCTGTGTTTGAATTGATTCTGGAATTCCATTGCCATTATCGGCGATCGCAATTTTAACCCATTGCGAATCTACCACCGAGGTAGAAATTGTAATACAACATGGGTGCTTCTCGATCGCGCAAGCTATCTGTTGAGTATTTATTTCTTCGAGTGCATCAATAGCGTTTGCCAAAATATTCATAAATACTTGATTAAGTTGTCCGGCATAACACTCAACTAGCGGTAAATCACCATAGTCTCGAATGACTTTAATTTCTGGATGTTCGTGCCGCGCTTTGAGACGATGTTGCAAAATTAACAGCGTGCTATCAATTCCTTGATGGATATCAACTTCTTTAAATTCTGACTCATCCATCCGGGAAAAATTGCGGAGTGACAGCACAATCTGGCGAATGCGATCGGTACCAATTCTCATTGAGTTCAGGATTTTAGGTAAATCATCTTTCAAAAAATCTAGGTCAATATTTTCTGCTTGTTTCTCAATTTCGACAATTGGGTTTGGATAATGCTTTTGATATAGGTGTACCAAATTTAATAAACTGTCAGCATAATATTGTACATGAATTAGATTGCCATGAATGAAGCCGACCGGATTGTTGATTTCATGGGCAAGTCCTGCAACTAATTGCCCCAAGGATGAGATTTTTTCCGTCTGAATCAGTTGGGCTTGCGTTAGTTTTAAATGCTCGATTGCCTGTTCAAGCTGCTGAGATTTGTCTCGTTCTCTGGCTTCGCTATCGCGTAATGTGACTTCTATTTGTTTCCGTTGAGCTATTTCGGCGGTGAGTTGCTCGTGAATTTCTAATTGTCGGAATACTTCCTCAAATGTGCTTGCCAAAAATTGAATTTCGTTAGCGGGAATCGTCTTTGGCATAGGAAAAATGCCAGTTTTTTTACTTTGAGAAACTGCTTCGTTTAAGTCCCGCAAGGGCTGCAAGACATTCTTCTGAAGGAGTATCGCCATGATTAACAAAATTGTGATGATGCCAACTAGCAATGACAAAGTTGAGGTAATGAAGGTTCTGTCGGCAGCTTGCTTCATTTGGTTGAGATCGAGTAGCGCGATCGCCACTCCTCGCCGTTGAGATGCGCCAAACAAGGTACTGCTAAAAGGCAGAATTTGTGCGATCGCAGGCTGATTGTCCACGACGATATCTTGCCTGACTTCAATGCCTGTGGTTGCCGCCCGATCGATCGCGATCGCGAGTTGTGGATAGATCGAAGTGTATGGCCCATTAGTCGTATTCTGAGGACTGCGGGCGATCGCCATTCCAGATGGATTAACGATCGCAATTTCCAGCACACCGGGCATCGTGGCAAAATTTTGCACAACCCGTCGCAGAATGCTTTTATTCTCCAACTCTAGTAAGCCTTCTGTAGAAAACTCCAGAGATTGTGTAATTGATTGAGCCCGGTTATGAACTTGCGTTTCTAAGTCAGACTGCATCAGCCGATAGTTAAGTCCCAAAGTTGCCAGTCCAACTGTGGTAATCGACAACCCAACGCTAACCAGCAAGCGCTGTGACAAGCTATGGGGATGCAGGAATTTCGTCATAATTTCCATTCATTGATTGCTGTAGTTACGATCTCAGTGTTAATCTCCACATCCTGACGTGGCATCCGTCCGGCACGGGGGTCAGATTTTAATAGTTCAGCCATTTGAGCGATCGCCTCTGGCAACCTACCAGACAGCAACATCTTCTGCTGCATGGCAATGTCACCCTTTTTCAGACCAGCGTAATCTTTAGCAAAGGCCTCACCCTTCTGTCCCAGGTTTTTACCAACCTTTTGAAACACTTCCTGGGGCTTTGTTTCCACCGCACTCATAACATCAAACCAAGCCATAATAAATTGCTTTAATTCAGCTTTATTCGTGCCAGTAAGAGTTGACCGAGAAACCAAGGTATCAATAACTAAACTATCAACTTCCTGAGTGGTAAAAATAATATTACCCTTGATTGCTTGGGCAGTTTCCCCTAGAAGCGGTTGCCAGAGCACGGCCGCATCTAAACGTCCCTCCCGCATCAAATCAACCGCTGTTTCGTTGGAAATATCTTCAATCTTGACCTCTTCGGGTTTAATCTGGTGCAACTTGAGGGCTTCCAATAAAATCAGATGATTTACTGTTCCCAGTTTCGCTCCGACTCTTTTACCGCGAAGGTTTGCCACTGACTTGATTGCAGGTTGAGCAACAATACCATCAGCCCCATGAGAAATATTTGTTACCATCAGCACCGCAGGCTTGTCACTCCCCGAATCAGACTGCACCACATCCCACAAAGAAGCGAAGTTAGCATCGAGATTACCGCGCAACATGGCGCGAGTTGAATCTTGATTATTCTCAAATCGAATGAGTTGCACGTTCAATCCGTGCTTTTTGAATAAGCCTGCTTCCTGAGCATAAAGTGCAATATCAAATCCTGCCCAACTGACGATTCCCACGCGCAGGGGAGCTAGTTGCTGTGGTGCAAGGCTACAAGCATTTACAATCAGGCTAACCGCCAGTGTCAAAACGCAGAGGACACTGAGCGATCGCCATGAAGTTAAGGTCAACCAACACCTACGCAATAATTGTCTAGTCCCAGTCTGAGCTTTGCCAGTCATCTATGCAGCCTCAACGCTCTTGTCCGTTGATGATAGCAAGAACTTTTCGGGATGTCATTACCTGAAAAAACGCCCAAAACAAATGTAAAATAGAACTATTATCTTCGCTTATAATTTATTACCAAATCCAACCCAAATCAAGAAATCGCCGCTAATTCCCGCACATAAGAATCCAGGAATTCATCTGCTGGCAAATGTGGTTAGAACTTCTACACAACGCCGATATTGCGATGCGAATCGCTTCCGGGAGTTGAGGGGTTCGTTGGTGTGGCGGTTTCTGGGCTGCTGCAATCCACGGTTCATTCACAGGGGAAAATTCCGTCCAAGATCGCGATCACCCTCGATCGAGTTCGGACTCTTCGCAAAATAATCAGGCTAGAAACTAAGAGAGCGATCGAGCATGAATTGAAGGGCGATCGCTCTACTGGTATTTTTGTATTGGGTATGGCGATCGCGACCTAACGACTCGGTTCAGTTGCAGACCGCCCCGCAAGACCCCAAACACACAGGCAGAAACAGGGCCGGCTTTTCGCTGCACGCTCATTGTTCGGCGACTGTTGATAACTTCTAGCTCATTTGAGCGAAGTTAATTGATTGTGCCAAAGTGAATAAGTGCTGCGCGGATCGCGATGAACCACACCGCGAGCGTGGCAAATAAGTAGAGGTAGAACCGAAGTATGATGAGATTGAATGTGCAATGAACAGCACTATGCAATGTACGAAACACAACGAATACCCACGCGGCGTTCACATACACTGTATCCACCTGCTTTGTGATGAACAGGTATAGGACAAGCGCATAGAAAAGTACCGGAATCTCGAACAGGTTTTTTAGGTTATCCGATGGATTGGATACGCTTGGTGGCGAAATTTGAGCCAGTGCGCCCGGTACAGCAAGTTCTTTCGGGGTGAGCTTTCTACTGGTGATAAAACTGATACGGCGGATGTACATATACACCCAGACGATGAATGTGAGAAACACTGTTGCAAAGAAGGGGCTGAAGATTGTATCTTGGGTCATTTCTACCTCTCATATCAAATCCGTTAGCATCGGAATAGTAAATTCGAGTTCTCTGTTGACGGTTGACGGTTGACGCCGTGAACAGTCAACCGTCAACCGTCAACATCATTCCGGTGTAACCGGAATGGATATCAAATTTGATTGTTCTGATAGTTGCTGGGCGATAAAGTGCGCGATATGCGATGTACAAGGCTTGAAGAAACATAGAGTAACGTAAATCCAATTAGAGGATGCAGTATCTCTAGGTTAAGAGGACTTTTAAGATGAATGCTGGAAAATTGTAGCGCAAGCAGGATTGGCAAACTGGCGGCGAGATGTCGTATTCTGCGTGAGAATGGGGCGATAAACGACCATCCCAGTAATACTAATGACAGCCCACTGTACCCTCGCACTAGCCAAACATGAATATTCCACCAGGCAGGATTATTGAAGTAGGCAATTCCAACCGTTAATAACTGAGCAATCAAGCAGAGATTAAAGATGATTGAAGTCACATAAAAGCCGATCGGTATCCAAGGTGTGGGAGTGCGATCGCGATCGGTTTCCAAACTTGTTGTCATGTCAAGTTGCTTTTGAGATTACAAGGCTAATATAATTCGAGTATTGCAATGCTTCTAGACCTCGATCGGGTACTCTTTTGGAGAGCATGACCATGAAAAGTCCCTTGCAGCTTTTATTTGAAGCGATCGACCAGGTAAAGGACGAACAAGATTTGCGATCGCAAGTCGTACCCAAAATCGGTGAGTATTTTGCAGCTAAACGATCGGGAATCTTTTTCTTCGATCAACTGCCCTTGGTAGATAGTAATCTTCAGAAAATACTGAAAGTTGGGCTATCGATCGAACATAATCCTGTTGTGCGTTATCTAGTGGATCGTCACGCCCCCGTCCATGAAGCATTGGTGGCATCTCCCAAGGTTTGGACAATGATTTGTCCCCGTCCCGATCATTGGCACGTGATGGCGGGGCCGATTGTGAGTCGCGGTCAATTAGTGGGTGCAGTAGGTTGTACGCGCGATCGGTCAATGCCCGCTTTCGATACAGAAAATCTAGCCGATTTGAGTGCGATCTGTTTGCATTTGTCGGTTTGGGCTGCAACAGTACGCGCGGCGAAGCTATCCTGTAGGGAATCGCAGCACCAACCTTTGAAGACCTCACGCCTAACGCCTCGTGAATTGCAAATTGCCGAATTGGTTGCTTTGGGGCGAACCAACGCAGGAATCGGGAGGGAACTTTGGATTACTGAGAATTCGGTGAAGCAAGCGTTGAAGCGAATGTTTCGCAAGCTTGAGGTTTCGTCTCGTGCAGAAATGGTTGCACAGCTTTCGGCAACCAAATATAATTTGCCAAGTGTAAAAATGTCTCCATCTAACTTGATGCAGAACACCCATCAATAAACTTAACGCTAGAAACACCGATAGCGATCCTCTTCGAGGGCTTCGCTAACGCACCGAATTGAAGAGCGATCGACCAAATGGTAATTTTGAAGTATTGAGTAGGGCGATCGCTTACCGTCGCAACTCCTTCAGTCAATCAAGGCTCGTTTACAAAGATCGAGTCCTTGAGTTAAGCATTGTTCTCGCCACTTGCGAGATCTGGGTGCAAACATTTCTACCAACTGGTCTTTTGTCCATTCATAGCTCTGGTCTGACTTACCCCACCAGTAAGCACGATTCTCCGCCCGCAATGCCTTCAAGACTTGAATCGTTGAGTAAGTGCCAAATTCTGCGGTTAGTAAATCATAGCGACAATCTGGTAGAAGAGCTTGGCACCAAGTTTTTAATCCACCGCGAATTGGATATGACACACCTTCTGTACTGTTCGGTTCTATTGTTTCTGCTCCAAATCGTTGAGCTAGTCTTGAACAAGATTCTGATGTTGCAGATGCGTCAAGCAAAAGCTTATAAGTTCCCGATCGCCCTAAACCTGTGTGGAAATCAATATGCAGTACCTCTGAAGCATTAGCAATCCATTGGGGCAAATTGCTAGCTAGAATCTCTTGAGTTTTGGATGCAGCATGACCACCAAAAAAAAGTCCCTTTGGAAAATCGTATTGCCCTACAGGAAAAGTGTTTCTCAAACTGGTCATTCCATATCTCAATATTAGCCATATAGCTTGAATAATATAAGGTTCAAAGCGTGATGGAGGTGAAGTTGGATTGAGAAAGTAATTGAATTTAGGATAATCCTTTGGGCTGCCATCAAAAACTTCTTCAGACAATAAAAAGTTACGGTTTAAGTCTATGTTATTTTCATTCCAACGTCGTCGCCATGCAAAACCATAAGGATTCAGAGCATGAATAAGTACAACTTTAATATCAGGTGACAACGATGTGAGAAGTTGGTGCTTTTCTAACAAGGTAAGTTGGATTGCCGAACCCAAAAAGCCTTCTACTCCATGCAAGCCACTAGAAATGACTACACATCGTCGTGGGTTGGAAGAACCACCGATAGCCACATCAATAGTTAATTCTTCACCAGTTGGACTAACCTGATCAATTGGATAGGCTGTCTGCTGATAACCCAAAGATGAAGATGCTGATCGAAATCGCTCTCGTGCAGTAATGTAGTTGGGTGAAAATGCTTCTGAATCGCTCATAAATCTTCGTTACCCACCAGTAACCTTACAACTATGCCTCAAAAGACAACTCACACGGCATAACGATTCATTATACTGTAGTTGCGGTCTAAGACTTCGATAGCCCAAACCAATATCACACTATCCATCGAACAATAAGGCTAGAAACTCACGGAGCGATCCTCTTGGAGGGCTTCGCTAACATACCGAATTTAAGGGCGATCGACCAAATGGTAATTTTGAAGTATTGGGTTTTGCGATCGCGATCGCGAGTTAACGGATGTTGTCAGAATGCCGACATTGACTTACACCGTAGCCTGAGAGTCAAGTTTCACACTTAAATGATGATTGACAAATACTACACTGAGCCAAAATATTTTTTTTATTAACAGGAAGCCGCAGTTTTTGACTGCAGACTGGACATTCAAAAACCACTTTTATCCCATCTGATACATCAAATTGATATCCATCAAATGAATGCCATAAACCCTTTATATTTCCCTCTACACTCGCACTAACAATACGTCTTAAATTCCATCGATAAAGAGTACGCTTGATCAATCCACAATTTTTAAGCGGCGGCTGTCGATATTCTAGTTTTGCTCTTTTAAAACCCCTCTGGAAAGCTTCTTTAGCAGCAGAGCTTGTAAGAAAGCCCTTCATGCTTTCCTTAAAATTAATCGCTCGCTTCCCAAGCACATATCCAAATTCTTCTGGCGTGAGATATCCTAACCGTTCTTCTTGATACCGAATATATCCTTGTCCTGAACTATTAATTTGCTTGGTTTCTGTGAGTCGGTAAGCATTCAAGCCGAGCCATCCAACACCTAAATAAACAGAAGCTGTATCCGTCAGAATTTCGTTGTCATATGTATTTGGGAAGAACAATCTAGCACGGTATAACAAGACGTGTGTAATTTCATGTGCCAGAATCGCTGCGATATCGCGTTGGTTTTCCTTATATCGCGCATTTAGCTCTACCAAATACTCATCTTCTAGTGTTAATTCCACTTGTCCGGGGTGTTCCAAGCTTGTTCTGTAATTAACTAGGATCGAACCATCGGGAAGCTTTAGGTGACGTACAATCATGCTTGCTAAACGATGAGCAGTAATAACGGGGTCTTGTCCAGAAATTATCGAGATTGTATCGGGAGAAATATTGTTTGAGAAGGAGTGGATATTCTGACTAGAAAAATGTTTATACAGGGCTTTTATTGATGCTTTAATGCGCTCTAGATTAGGATAAGTACCCAAAGCATTTGTTTGCTCAATGACGGTTTCTCCACCACCGAAATTAACCATGAGAGATTCTATTGTGCGAATAGGCCCCCACGGAATACCCCAGCAACCTAAGAGTAGTGATACAAATGAATACGGTAGACCTCTTAATATGGCTTCTCTCTTACCAGAAACTCGATAAGCACGAGAAGTGCGATAAAAAGTTACAACCCATAGTGAGATAGCGTAGCGATAGACGACGTATTTCATGTTTTGTAAAGGTTCAAACCACTTAATTTGTTGTAGGAGCTGAGTAAAAGCTGCAACGCTTGGATGCACTCCTATGCCATCAAAAACTTGTTTTCATTGAGACGATTCATGGAAGCTCTGACAATTTTTGGAATTTCTGTGTACTGGTATGCGTAGACATCAGGATATTTAGACACATACATTGTATCTTTCTGGGTATCAATTACCGCAAACTGCTTTATCTGAAGCCACAAGAATCCTAGAAAGTTGAGCGAAAAAAAATAGAAAACCCCCAAACCCTTTTAATAAAAGGGTTTGGGGGTTTTCTTCCTAAATCCAGTTCAAATCACAACTTACTCGGCTCGATCGCCGGAGCACGCAGAGACAGAGTTTTATCCGCAGCAGCCTTAGCAACCAACGAAGGTACAGAATCGCGCAACTTTGCAGTCAACTGTACAGTAGTCGCATCATAAACCTGAGTCAGCATCTTAGGATACAAACCAATGCCAATAATCGGCACCAACAGAGCAGCAATAATAAACACTTCTCGCGGTTCCGCATCCACCAATTCTTCGTGATCCGACAATTCCTTATTCTCAGGCCCGTAGAAAATTTCGCGCAGCATCGACAGCAGATAAATCGGAGTCAAAATCACCCCGACAGCAGCTAGAAATACCACACAAACCTTAAACACAGGATTGTAAGCATCGCTGGTTGCAAAACCTACAAACACCATCAATTCTGCTACAAAACCGCTCATTCCCGGCAAAGCCAAAGAAGCCATAGAACAAGCAGTCCACATCGCAAAAACCTTACGCATTTTCTGTCCTACACCGCCCATTTCGTCCAGCATGAGCGTGTGAGTGCGATCGTAAGTGCAACCCACCATAAAGAACAAACTCGCCCCAATTAAACCGTGGGAAACCATTTGCAGCATTGCACCGCTAATTCCCAAATCGGTAAACGAAGCTATCCCAATCAGCACAAACCCCATGTGCGAAATCGAAGAATAAGCAATTTTTCGCTTCAAATTGCGCTGAGCAAAAGAAGTTAAAGCGGCGTAAACAATGTTAACCACACCCAAAATTACCAAGATGGGTGCGAAGACAGCGTGAGCATCCGGGAGCATTCCCGCATTCATCCGCAGTAAAGCATAGCCGCCCATTTTTAGCAGAATTCCTGCTAGCAACATGTGGGCGGGTGCGGTTGCTTCGCCGTGAGCGTCAGGGAGCCAAGTGTGCAGCGGAAAAATTGGCAATTTGACGCCGTAAGCTATTAAGAAACCTGTATACAGGAGCAATTCTACAGTGGGGGCGTAATCTTTAGCTGCGATCGCCCGCATATCGAAAGTCACCGTATCGCCGTAAAACGCCATCGTCAGCGCGCCCAGCAAAATAAACAGCGAACCGCCTGCGGTGTATAGGATAAACTTAGTTGCTGCATAGAGGCGCTTCTTGCCGCCCCAGATTGACAAAATCAGGTAAATCGGGACTAATTCCAGTTCCCAAACTAGGAAAAACAGCAACATATCCTGTACGGCAAAAACTGCGATTTGGCCGCCGTACATTGTCAGCATCAAAAAGTAAAATAGCTTCGGTTTAAATGTGACCGGCCAAGCTGCTAAAGTAGCCAGCGTAGTAATAAAACCAGTCAGCAAAATCAGCGGCATCGATAAACCGTCAGCACCCACAGACCAATTCAAATCCAGTTGCTGCACCCAAGTATAACTTTCTACCAGTTGCAAATCTGGATTGCTGAAGTCGTACTGAGTGTAAAAAGCGTAAACAAGTAGGGCAAAATCGATCAAACCCACAATTAGGGCATACCACCGCACCGTCTTGCCATCCTTATCGGGAATTAAAGGAATCAGCAAGGACGCAGCAATGGGAAACAGAATTGTTGTTGTTAACCAGGGAAAGTTAGCTGTATCCATTGCGTTTTAAAATGATCCATCAGTTATTAGGTTTAAACACATTTTGCCAATTTTAGCCTAAATTTTATACTTTCTTTAGACGGAACAAATTTTTTTGCTCTTATTTGGACAAATTATGCGATCGCAACAGTTAAGTTTAATGAAAGATTTATTTCTATTTGCTAATTTTCAATAGTGATTTATTAACCTAATAGCATTTCTTCAAATATCTCCTAGTGGGGATACGGCAATGCCCAAAGCGTGTAAATTTAAGCCGAACATCTGCAAGTCCGCGAGTCCGCCAGGGGTTGAAACCCCTGGCTAATAGCGAAAGTCCTCTGAAGAGGACTAATAGATATCTCCAAAAAAGCCAGTATTGAACTGGCAAGATGCCTGTTCCAAAATAAGAGTTTTAAGGAGTTCTTCAGTCCTCTTGAGAGGACTTTAGCTTTGAGACAGGGAATTCATTCCCTGTCGGACTATCGGTTTTACCTGTTTGTTGAGACTAATGGACAAGCCCGTGTCCCTACCGATTTAACCGACTCCAGAAACGATCGCAAAACCCAGAACTGCGACAAACACAATCAGGGCATAAAATTGAGCGCGACCGCTCTCAAAGTATTTCAAACCTTCGCCACTAACCAAGGTGAGAAACCCTGTTAAGTTGACGACACCATCGACGACTCGCAAATCAACTTCCATGACTTGCCGCGCTAAACGGCGGCTGCCTTTGACAAAAAGAAAATCGTTGATATCGTCGAGATACCACTTGTTGAGGGAGAACTCGTAAAGCGGTTTGATTTTTTGGGCGATCGCACTTGGGTCAATTTTACGGCTCAAATACATCAGAGAAGCCAAAGTAATGCCCAGCAAAGCAATACCTACAGAGCTTCCGCCCATAATCAAAAATTCCGTCAAATTGAACTCAGCAGCGTGTTCCAAAACTTCTTCCAGAGACTCGCCTGGAGCGCGAACAAACTGCTCGAAATAATTGGCAAACGGCGTACCGAGAAAACCGATAAACACAGAAGGTACTGCCAGCAAGACTAACGGCAGAGCCATTGTCAGAGGAGATTCGTGAGGCAAATGGTCGTGCTCATCGTGACTGTCGCCAGTTGATGCCAATTCCTTAACGTTCATCGCTCCGGGGCCGAAAACAACACCGGGTTGCAGGAGTTGTCGCTTGATGGCGCTGTCATTGCCCCGGAATTCGCCCTCAAAGGTGCTGAAATACATTCGGAACATATAAAACGCGGTCATCCCGGCCGTCAGCCAGCTCACAGCCCACAAAGCGGGATTTGCTGCGAAGGCGCTGGCGAGGATTTCGTCTTTTGACCAAAAACCAGCAAACGGCGGAATTCCGCAGATTGCCAAATTTCCGATTAAAAAGCAAGAAGCGGTAATCGGCATATATTTCCGCAAGCCGCCCATGACTCGCATATCTTGAGCGAGTGCGGGGTTGTGGCCTACAACTGCTTCCATCCCGTGAATCACTGAACCTGAACACAGGAACAGCATTGCTTTGAAGTAAGCGTGAGTCATCAAGTGGAAAAGTCCGGCACTGTAAGCGCCGACGCCCATTGCCATCACCATGTAGCCGAGTTGGGAGATGGTGGAGTAGGCTAAGCCTTTTTTGATGTCATTTTGGGTAATCGCGATCGAAGCACCCATAAATGCCGTAAAACAGCCGGTACAGGCGATCAAATTCATGACTGCCGGCAACCCTTCAAACACTGGGTACATCCGAGCGATCAGGAAGACGCCGGCGGCTACCATTGTCGCGGCGTGGATTAAGGCCGAAATCGGTGTCGGGCCTTCCATTGCGTCTGGCAGCCAGACGTGGAGGGGGAATTGAGCGGATTTGGCGGCTGGCCCCAAAAATATCAGGACGCCGAAGATTGTCGCCAGAGTCGCCGAAAGAGCGCCGGATTCGACTAAGGAGTGCAGGCGTTCGCCCATCACCTCAAATTCAAAGCTGCCGGTGGCCCAGTAAATGCCGAGGATGCCCAGCAGTAGGCCGAAGTCGCCGACGCGGTTGGTGACAAAAGCTTTTTGGCAAGCGTCAGCAGCGGGTTTGCGATCGTACCAAAATCCGACTAGCAGGTACGAACACATACCTACGAGTTCCCAGAAAATGTAAATCTGAACTATGTTCGGGCTGACTACCAGACCTAACATAGACGCGCTGAAGATGCTGAGGTAGGCGTAAAAACGCACGTACCCGTCATCGTGAGCCATGTAGCCGTCGGTGTAAATCATCACCAAAAAGGCGACCGTAGTGACGATCGCCAGCATCACCGCCGTCAGCGGGTCGATGATATAGCCCATATTCAGCGAGAAGTCGCCAGCAGAAGCCCACTGAATACTGCGGGTGTAGGGTGCGTGGCCCTGTAGTTGACTCCACAGCAATGCGAAGGATAGTACCATTGACCCTCCGAGTGCGGACACGATTAATATCGCATTCGCTTGTCGGAGTTTGTTGGTTGCCTGGTTAAAGGTGATTAAGCCGAGACCTACTAGCATTGCGCCTGCCAGTGGCAGGACAGGAATCAGCCAAGCATATTGATAAAGCAGTTCCATGACTGATAGGTAGTTTAAAGTTTCTACTAGATATTGCCAAAACTGTAAACAATTGTGACACACGCCTGCGCGACCCGGCAGAAATACTTGTTGTAATTCTCAAGCGTTGTCGATCGACAACGCTTGAGAACTACTCCCTATTTTCCTGATCGAGCCGATCGATCTAGTTCGCCTTAAATCTATGCCCAAATATAGATTCACAAGTCGAGACCGTCTTGGACGGACAGAAATCAAGAAACCGGGTTTTTTAACCGATACCCTGGTATTCCACAATATATTTTTGTAAAAAACACTGTTTCTGTTTCTGTATTCAGGACTGCGAGATTTGGCGCTCAGGTGATTGATCGACAAATGAGGAATTGCTTCTGATTTCTACCTAAAAGCAGAATGGCTTCCAGCCGTTACCTGTTGGCTACTTCCTGAAGTTGCAGCCGTTGAGATGGGGAAGCTACGTGAGCCGCGAGCATCCACGAATCCAGAGTCCGCCGCAGTTCCTCGCGTCCTTGGTAGTCTTCAAATCTAAATCGAACTTTATCGCCCTCAAACAAAATCAGCGTGGGCAGAGTTGTCAGCCGATAAGTGTGGGCCAACTTGAAACATTGATCAGCATTCACCCCTACGAGCTTGACTTTTTCTGCCCACTGTGCCTCAAAAGTCTTAAGCGTGGGGTCGATCGCGCGGCACAAACCGCACCAAGGAGCCGAAAAGTGAACTAAAACGGGGGTAGAGGCTTGAAAAACCTCTTGTGCAAAAGTGCGTTCGCTAACCGACAACACCATGAGCCCTCAAAATTTAATAATTTTTTTTCTATCCTAGGGATCATGCTACCAGTATATGTTCCTAGTGACACGCATCAAAAAAGGATGAATTTCCCACAGCAGGCCCGTAAAAATGACTACACCTAGATAGGAAGGGCGCAGAAATTCAAGCAAATCAAGGGTTTGACGCTTTTGGAGGATTGCCAAAAAAGGCATGATTGAGGTTCTAGATTTGATGGTTTCAAAGGATTCTCCAAAACGAGCCTGAAGTCGTCTGTCGCCGTGCCACACTCCGAAGAGGTGGTGAAGTACCAAACCGATGGAAGTGACGAGGGTAAAGCTAGTGCCAATCCACAGGGTGTGGGCCACACACCAAATCACCTGTCCCACCATTTGCGGGTGACGGGTGATGCGAATAATGCCAGTTTCGTAGAGGTGAACTTGGGGCTTTTGGACGGCGGCAATTTCTAGGAGGTTGAAAGTTGCTGGGTACAGAAACAGAAAGGAAATTGCCGAAAGTATCCAAACTGCGGGTTTAACTCCGGGTAATCCCTGTACTTGCCAAAGCTGCACGCCGTCGTAGCGGTGGTTGAAAAAGTAGACAATCAGAATGACGGCTAGCGGCAAACTGACAAGGGCAAACAAAACCCGGTAAAGTCTCGGCCCGATCAGCTTTTCACCTTTGGGCCGGAGGGCTGCTAAACCGCTGTGGGCGATCGCAAAAACCAGTAACAGGCCCAGAATAACTAAGTGGGAGTCGAGCGCCAAGTCGATCGTCATTGCAAATATTAAGAAAAGTTATTGATTCTCGGCCAATTTGTGTCACAAAGTATCTATGGGAGCATTCAGCGGTTATCAGTCAGTTAACTGTTCACTGTTCGCTGTTGACTGTTGACTGTTCGCTGTTCGCTGTTGACTGTTCGCTGTTGACTGTTCGCTGTTTGCTGTTCGCTGCCTACAGTCAACCGTCAACCGTCAACTGACAACTGACAACTGACAACTGACAATTTAGATATATGTCTGACCTTCCTTTCACTTTAGACCAGTTACGCATTCTCAAGGCGATCGCCTCTGAAGGAAGCTTCAAACGCGCCGCGGACAGCCTCTATGTATCCCAGCCAGCAGTTAGCTTGCAGGTGCAAAACTTAGAGAGACAGTTGGACGTGCCGCTGTTTGACCGGGGGGGGCGGCGGGCGCAACTTACCGAAGCCGGACACCTGCTGCTGAGTTACGGCGAGAAAATTTTATCCCTTTGCCAGGAAACTTGTCGAGCTCTGGAAGACTTGCAAAATCTCCAAGGCGGTACTTTGATTGTCGGCGCTTCTCAAACAACAGGAACCTATTTGTTGCCCCGGATGATTGGGATGTTTCGCCAAAAGTACCCGGATGTAGCAGTACAGCTTCACGTTCACTCGACCCGCCGCACGGCGTGGAGTGTGGCAAACGGGCAAATCGATTTGGCAATTGTTGGCGGAGAAATTCCTACCGAACTTGTAGAAGCTTTAGAAATTGTTCCTTACGCTGAGGACGAACTGGCTCTGATTCTCCCTCCGTCTCACCCGATGGTACAACAAGAAACTATCCAAAAAGAAGACCTTTACAAATTGCAGTTTATATCGCTCGATTCGCAGTCTACGATCCGCAAAGTAATCGATCAGGTACTGACTCGCTGCGGCATTGACACGCGCCGCTTGAAAATAGAGATGGAACTAAATTCGATCGAAGCCATTAAAAATGCCGTTCAGTCGGGGCTGGGAGCTGCTTTTGTCTCGGTTTCGGCGATCGAAAAAGAGTTGCTCATGGGCGTCTTGCACAAATCTCAAATGGACGAAGTTTTGGTAACTCGCATTTTGTCGTTGATTTACAACCCCAACCGCTACCGTTCTAAAGCAGCAGAGGCTTTCAGCAATGAAATTTTGCCGCAGTTTGCTACTTATTCGACCATCCTGGAGAAGAAAGAACCCCCAGCGATCGATTTGGGATTCATAGAAATAGGAACTCCCAACTCGGCGGGAAGTTAATCTCTTAGGTCGCTGGCAGTTAGCAGTTCGCGGTTAGTTGAGAAATCGAAATCTGATTTAACCATCACTTTTTCTTCGTTCTTCCCTTTTCCTTCTTCCCTCTTCCTTCTTCCTTCTTTCCTCTTCCTTCTTCTGAGCAAACAAAAATGGAAGTTTACTGCACCCGACCGGGCTGCCCGCGCCCTCAAAACTATTTTCCCGACCTCGATGACAGTTCGCTGCTGAAAACCGTGCAGCAAAAGTTTTGCACGACTTGCGGGATGCCCCTAATTTTGGGCGGGCGCTATTTGCCCGTCAGGTTGTTGGGTCAAGGGGGTTTTGGGGCGGCATTTTTGGCCAGAGACCGCTATACTCCGGCGATGCGGCAGTGCGTTGCTAAACTTTTGCAGCCCTCGGTAAGTCTGACTCCGCCCCAGCTAAAAATCGCTCAAACTCTGTTTGAACGGGAAGCGGCTGTGCTGGAAGAACTGGGAAACGAACATTCCCAAATTCCGAGTTTGCTGGCTTTTTTTGAGCTTACTATTACGAGTTTGCAGCCGGGAAAAAACGATCAGTTTTTCTATCTGGTTCAAGAATTTATAGACGGTCAAAATTTGGAGGATGAACTAACTGTTAAAGGCAGGTTTTCGGAGGTGGAAACGGTGGAGGTGATGCGGGAAATTTTGAAGGTTCTCGATTTTGTGCACTCTCGCGGTTCGATTCACCGGGATATTAAACCTGCTAATATTATGCGGGGTAAAAACGGTCGGCTTTATTTATTAGATTTTGGGGCTGTTAAACAAGTAACACAAAGTGTTGGGAGTGCAAAAGCTTCGACTGGTATTTATTCTTTGGGTTACGCTCCCCCAGAACAGATGAGCGGGCAAGAAGTTTATCCGGCAACGGATTTGTATGCTTTGGCTGTGACTTGTATTACTTTGCTGAGTGGTTTGCAGCCGACGGAGCTTTTTGATAGTTACAGAAATGAGTGGAATTGGCATTCGCGGGTGCAGGTAAGTTCGCGTTTGGCTCACGTTCTCGATCGAATGTTATTATCAGCTCCCAGCCAGCGTTTTCAATCTGCGAGTGAGGTGGAAGCGGCTCTGATGTCTCGGCCTCAACAACCTTCTCAACCACCTACAGTCGTGGTGGCGCCGCCTCCCATACCTCTTCAACCAACTATGCCGCCTCCTGTACGGGTTCCTGCAACACCTCCTGGAGGGCTGCAACCTTCGCAGAGAAGGACTTTTTCGATTTGGGAGGTTTTGTCGGGGGCGGCGTTTACGGGTTTTGAGGGGGGGTTGCTGGCGATCGTCCTGACGAGTTTGCTGCCCTCTCCTGGCTTGAGGATCGGATTGTTGGGGATGATTGTGGCGGGTTTGATTTACGGGCAGTACCGCAGGGCGATCGAACAAACTGAGATGTTCGTGATTGGCGCTGGTACTCTGGCTTTACTGGTGTTTTTCCCGGCTTTGCGATCGGTGGCAAATATGATTTATCCTGGTGCTCCGATCACGGGCGTGTTGTTTGTGGGATGGTTGGGTGCTTTGGGTGCGATCGCGGGAACAGCTATTTTTCGATTGATCTATAAGTTACTTTCAAACGTTTTTTAATGTAATAGTCATCTCCAGAAAAGCCTGTTTTGAACAGGCAAGATGCCTGTTCCACAATAATTATGGGAGATGTTTTATTTAAAATGCAGACTCAGAAGTCTATCTACCCTAATTGGGTGATTGCTTGGGGCCCAGAAGCCCGATCGCACCCTGCAACTTGGGAAACGTCCGGTTTTGCCATAATCGGAGCTGAACCCACCTTCAGCCGCGATCGGCGATTTGTGCTGGTAGGTGACTGCTGCTTCGATCGCACTATTCTTCTCAAAGAACAGATTGACACAGATGGATTGACCGATTTGGCGATCGTCGGGCGGCTATGGGAACAGTACGGTACTAAAACACTGAGCTTACTGTCAGGACAATTTGCCCTTGCAGTGTGGGATAGAGACGAGCAAACCTTGTGTCTGGGGCGCGATCGCGTTGGAGCCAAAACCCTCTATTACACCAGTACAGGAACGACTCGCTGGATCGCGCCTCGACTGCGATCGCTCAATCCGTATCACGATCGAGAACTTGATTTAGTTGCTTTGCGCGACTACTTGTGCTGTGCCTTTGTACCCGGAGCACAAACGCTGTGGGAAGCCGTGCGAGAGTTGCGGCCCGGTAGCTATTTGTACTTACCGGATATTGAGGCGCAGAGATACTGGCAGCCACAGGAGCAAATTACTAACGCCGATCGCCCTTTGGAATGGCACAGTCAACAAGTGCGATCGCTTTTGGAACAACTGGTGCAGGAAGCGCTACCAGCGGGAGAACCAGTCGCAGCATATCTTTCGGGTGGTATTGATTCAAGTTGCGTCACGGCGATCGCCGCAAGGCTGCACGATCGTCCGGTACACACTTTCTCGATGCACTTTGGCGCTCAATATCCCAGCGAGATTGAATTTGCCAACATCGTTGCGGCACATTGTGGCACTGAGCACCATATTTTAGAAGTTTCGCCGCAGCAAATTTGGGAGTTGCTGCCGGAAACGCTGGCGGCGATGGATGATCCGGTGGGGGAAGGCTTGACGGTGCCCAATTTGCTGCTGGGGCGATCGGCAAAGCAATTCGCAGACGTGGTACTGAATGGCGAAGGCGGCGATCCGTGCTTTGGCGGGCCGAAAAATAAGCCGATGCTGCTGAATAGTTTGTATGGTTCGATTCAGGGTAAACCAGATCCGATCGCAGCTTACTTGACTTCGTTTCAAAAATGCTATGTGGATTTGCCACGTTTGCTGAAGCCGGAGGTTTGGGAAAAGGTGAAGAATGCGCCTTCCGTCTTTGCTGAGGAATTGCAACAGACAGAAACAACGTTTTTGAATCGGCTGATGCGGCTCAACATTGAGTTTAAAGGAGCCGATTACATTTTGACCAAGGTGAATAATCTCACCGCTGCGGCGGGATTGGAAGCTCGATCGCCTTTGTTTGATTCGCGGATGGTGGCACTGAGTTTGCAAATTCCGCCCGAATATAAGCTTTCGGGCGCGCAGGAAAAAGCGGTTCTCAAGGCTGCTGTGGCGGATTTGCTGCCCGATGTCATTGTCAACCGTCCGAAAAGCGGCATGGTGATGTCGATGCAGCAGTGGTTTTTGAGGGATTGGCAGCGGCAAGCGCGATCGTTGCTGCTGAATCGTCATGCGGCGATCGCGCCTTACCTCGATCGAACACTAATCCGCGAGTGGCTAAACTATCGTGGGGAAGTTTTTCCCCGCTATGGGCTGAAGCTGTGGCTGCTGGTGACGCTGGAAATTTGGTTACAAGTGAATCGCCGTTAGTTATCCCAGAAGTTGGTGAGTTCGATTAATTACAAACTTATGTAAAAAAAACAGACAAAATCTGGTTTTGGACAGCGGTTGACCACTTTCAACCAGGAATTTTAGGATGGTATTAGAGGAGCATATTGCTAAGACATTTGAACCATTATGGAACCAAGCAAGTGCAAGAAAATGCTACTTTTATGTAACTGATGGATGGTCTGTATATCCCATGTTTATTCCTGATGGGTATCAGATTATCAGTAAGACTTATATGACACGAGTAGAAGGGAAAATACAAGACTAAGACATTACGCAAGCCAGACTAGCTCGCAAGACTATTTGTTATTCTAAATGTGAGAAAATGCTCAAAAATTCTATTAAGTTATTAATACATTACTTAAAATCTCACGATATTCCCATTCCTGGGGCATTCATACCTTGATTCAGCAACGCCCAAGGGACGGGTCTACAGTCTTGTAGTGCTTCGTAGACGCTTGACCACTCACGCCGAAATAAGGGATTGAGGGCTAAATCTCCTCGCACATGAGACGTGGCGAGTCGTCATTAGACCTCTGGCAAAATAATTTTGTGCTATTATGTTATGTAAAATTTAGACAATTTTTCAATCTTGCAGGCTGGGCAAGTTTAAGGAGATGCCAATCAACCCAATAATTCAAAGTTTGACCTAAACTTGAGCAGACTTTTAAGGATAGATAGCACATATTTTTTTTGCAAGAGGTCTATTATCGCGTCTGCTAGTTCAAAGGTGGCATATGCAGGCATTGCCGAGACATTCATAAGCAAGTTGACGAAATTCCCGTAATTGTTCAAACAGAGATGGCAGGTAGATTTGAGATTTTTAGCTGAATTCTCCATCTTCTACCCTTACGCTGTCTGTTGAAACTATCGAAGACAGTTTTTTTTCTGTTGCAAGTCTCCGAGAACGTCAACGGTCGCTGGCCTCTATCTTATGGTTGAGCCTGATAGCTGGTCACCAGCGACCATTGCCGTTCTTGAGAACTCTTCGCTAGTCTCAGTGCGATCGCACTTTTTGACCTGCTTAGTCTAAACTCCAAGAGTTATGAAAGGGTTAATTCAATATCTTTATGAAATCAAATTAGATAAAGCTATTCTCTGGTGCTATCTAATTTGGTATATTGTAGTAGTTTGTTTTCATTTTGATCCTTCTGTTAAGATATGGATCAATTCAATTGGTATAAGTGCTGTAATCGGTACGGGTTTGATGCTAAGTGTTTCTTCTAGTAAAGGCAAAAGAGATCATTGGCAGGCATTCAGGTTATATCTCATGCCATTTTGTGTCTCCAGCTTCTCTGCCTTGATTAAAGATCAGGGATTTATCATCTTCATATCACCCAATATCACAGAAACAATAGTGTCCGTATCATGCTGTGGTCTATTTTTATTACTTATTTTAGTAGTCAAAATATTCAAGAATACAGTTATTTAGCGGGACTATAAAATTGGTAAAAGCAGCAGAATTATGACATTTTCGGTTGAAATTACCCCGATCGCCTTTAAGGGCGATCGAGCTTGTATAACTCTTACGCCCCGATGAAGCGATGGAATTGCTTATTGAAATCGCTTTCTTAGTTTCTAGTCCGATCGTTCTTTGAGTGCGATCGCTTTTTGGTTGGGCGATCGCCAACTTGTACTATACTGGCTTCTGTAAAGCAATTACCAAGATCCCCAGACGAATATCGGCGGTAAGCGGGGTGGTAAAATCGGTCGATCGCGCTGGCATTTTTTGCGCTCAAATCACTTTCTTTGGATTAATTGACGTTTTAAATTCTGCCTTCTACTTTCTCCCTTGGGGCTACACAAGCGGGGGGTAATGCCCTCCCTACGGTCAATTGTCAATAACCAATTATTAATTGTTAGGATTCCATGAGGAAGCCAAAAAGATATATCATAATCTTAACCGGATCATTTCTTCCCAGATATGTTCTACTGTTCTAATCCCAAGTGTTCTAATCCTTTCAATCCCGACAACTCTAAATTTTGTCAAAGTTGCGGCCAGTCCGACCTCACGCCTCTCTTCAGAAACCGCTACCGCGTGATTCGACTGTTGGGCGAAGGGGGATTTGGCAGAACTTATGAAGCGGTAGATACGGATCGCATGGACGATCCCTGCGTAATTAAGCAGTTTGTACCCCAATTTCAAGGAACCTCAGCACTTGAAAAAGCCGCACAATTGTTTAAGGAAGAAGCGAAACGACTTTACGAACTCGGTGAACATCCCCAAATTCCTCGATTAATTGCTTATTTTGAACAAGACAAGCGACTTTATTTAGTACAAGAGTTGATTGAGGGGCAAACTTTACTAGCAGAATTAACTCAGCAGGGCGTTTTTAGCGAAGAAAAAATTTGGCAGTTGTTGGCAGATGTACTGCCGATTTTGAAATTTGTGCACGATCGCCATGTCATTCACCGAGACATCAAACTTGAGAATATCATGCGGCGGCGCACCTCTGTTAGCTCATCCCTGCCAAAAGCCGGAAATTTTCGGAATTCAGCTTTCCGAAGGGGAGGGCGGGGAGAGTTAGTTTTGATAGATTTCGGCATTTCCAAACAAGTAACGGGTTCCCTGATGAGCAAAGTAGGCACGACGGTAGGAACGCCCGGATATTCGCCTGTAGAACAAATGCGCGGTCAAGTTTTCCCCGGCAGCGATTTGTACAGTTTGGGAATAACTTGCCTGAGACTGCTAACTCAATGTTTGCCAAAAGTTGACGGTTCCGATGACCTTTATGACCCGATCAAGGGCGGCTGGATGTGGAGAGAACGGTTGCCAGCCGGCACAAAAATCAGCAGCGAGTTGGCAAAGGTTTTAGATAAATTAATTCAAGATTATCTCAAAAATAGATATCAATCTGCTGATGAAGTAATCAAAGCTTTAAATCTTTATTCTTTACCTCCCCAACCCCATTGTGCCAATGGAGGAGAACTTGCTCTAAATTCTTTTCGGACAAAGGGAGGACAACTTGCCATCAATACCCCCCTCAATCAAAGCGGGCAAATAAATAGCAATATCTCTGTCAATCCCAGGGAAAAATTCCGCACCAATCCGCCTCAGAACAAGGCATCGCAGAGAAGTGCTGCTGTCAAAAGCACTTTTGAATTTCAGGTGGTGACAGTAGACAAGCGCGGGAAGCAAATTAATGTTAACAGCGGCCAAGCGCGTTTTTTTGAAGAACATCTCGGTAACAGTACACTGCTGGAAATGGTATCTGTTCCTGGCGGTACTTTCCTGATGGGTTCTCCAAACGATCGCGGTGACAGCGACGAAAAACCGCAGCACCTAGTAACTTTAGCATCTTTCTATATGGGCAAATTTCCCGTCACTCAGGCACAGTGGACAGCAGTTGCCGCGCTGCCGGAAATTCAAATATTTCTCAATCCCGATGCGGCCCGTTTTAAAGGTGCAAATCGACCTGTAGAAAATGTATCTTGGTACGAGGCTGTGGAGTTTTGCGATCGACTTTCTCGCAAAACTGGTAAGAATTATCGCTTGCCTAGCGAAGCCCAATGGGAATATGCTTGCCGGGGGCAAACTACGGGGCCGTTTCACTTTGGGGAAACGATTACCAGCGAGTTAGCCAATTACAACGGAAATTCTAATTACGCTGATGCGCCCAAGGGAGTTTATCGCTTTCAAACAACAGATGTTGGCAGTTTTAAACCTAATGCTTTTGGATTGTACGATTTCCACGGAAATGTTTGGGAATGGTGCGCGGATTCTTGGCACAATAATTATAACGGTGCGCCTGCGGATGGTAGCGTTTGGGAGTCTGACGCGGACTCTTCGCTGAGGTTGTTGCGGGGCGGTTCTTGGAACGATCATCCTCCGAATTGTCGCAGCGCGTGTCGCCTCAGATATCAGCCGGATTGCAAGGCTAGTATTGTGGGTTTTCGAGTAGCTGTTTGTTTTGAGTGATCAGAGTCCAAGGGCAATTATTTATCGCCTTCAAAAATCGCCCACCTTTGTAACTCTAGAAAAAATGACCCAAAATTTAGCACTATTAATTTCGCTAGCAATTGAAGTTCCAACTGTTCTGCTGTTAGCACAGCTTATGGAACCAAGACCTGACAAAAAGCTGCTCTTGCTGCTAATCTGCGCTGGCATTGCTACTCTTGTAACTCATCCCATAGCTTGGATCGGCTCCCAAATGCTGATTCCCTATTTGAGATTTCCAGAACGAGCAGGATCGATCGAAATCATTGTGACGATAGCGGAAGGGGCTTTCTACGCGCTAGTAGGTAAAATAGGCTGGCGGCAAGGACTTTTTCTGTCAGCAATTGCTAATGCCACCTCTTTCTTCGGCGGCTTGGCTATCTACCAACTGCTTTAACTTCGATGAACCCTGTTTCCGCAGGACAAACTATAGCCAGCAACAAAATGGGAATTTCTAACCAAGCATGAATAGCAGCTACCAACGAGTAAACGCTGCGAGTACCTGTAAAAGATTGAGTAAAAGCCACAAATAAAAGTGTTCCCAAGATAGCAACTGTCCCGCGAAACAGCCAGCCCCTTTGCCAAGGAAAGAAAGTACGAGCTTTTGCCCAACTCGCAGCATCATCCCAGTGAGGCAGTACGCCGAGAACAACCGCATAGTGCATACACTGAAGGAACACGGCGGCAGAGAAAGCTCGGTCGCCCATAGCTTCCCCGTGCAGCTCTGGAGGTACAAATACGCCCAAGTGAGAGGAAAGTGACCCTGCTTTCAGCAGCGAAACTGAGGGAGATAGCAGATGAAGTTGAGCTAAGGCGGCGTGTGGCAAGCCGGAAAGAATTAGCAGCGGTATGGTAACAAAAACTAGCAAACAGCAGCATAAAGCGCGCTGTCGCCGTTCGCCTCGTAGTCTTTCGGCGATGAAACCAACTGGTGTTAGGTTGTGCAAGATACTAAAAACCAACAGCAACATAGCAGGCGCGATCGCAATGCCTGCCGTCACTCCCGCCACCACTGCTATGCCAAAAGCACCCCACAGCCAACTACGCAAGGCGAGTTTAGGAACGACTAATCCTGCTAGGCACGCAACGCAAGTTAATTCTAAAGGTGCGATCTGCAAGCTAGAAATCAAGCCCAGCATAAAGCAGGTGCGGAAGCTAACAATTAGCAGCAGGAGCCAAATCATCCCCAAACGTAAGTTGTTTCCCAGGCGAGAATTAAAACGACCATCAACATAGCGCAATTCGGTGATGACGTGAGCTAGTCCAAACATTGCCAGGGCGAGCGTGTAAGTTGCTAGTGGCAAAGCAACTGATATCAGAGCGCAGGCTAGCACAAGCACAATTGCTGCTATTAGCACCAACTTATGTCTTGGCGGTAAGGTTTCCATCGTCTCCATGAGGTGCAAGGATTGCTATAGCAAGAACGGATAGCATTAAAGCGAAACTATTTAGGCAGCTTGCGCCATCTAAAAATTACTATAGCTGTTACGACGAGGCTGGAAAGCACTAAAAGCCCCAAAATAAACATTTGAGAATTACTGCTTTTCTCCCTTAATTCTAGATTGTTGTTACTGATAGAAACAATTTCCAATACATCCGTAATGTCCCCAACGAAGATGGCGGCGACAGATCGCGAGTGCTCAATTTGTAGTTTTGATGGAATTAAACGTCGATCTTTTTCATCAAATTTTTTAAGTTGTTCGGCGAGAATTTCTCCAGGTTTAACCGCTGATTTTGGCAGGGCGTAAACTTGGCTATACATCCGATATCCGCGGTCACCAAAACACAGATTTGGCTTGAGGATTCTATGACTATATGGGAGTGTCGGGTTCCGGTTAACAGAGCGGACGACAGCTATAAATAAATACTGAGGATATTTATTTAAGTTATCAATTTTAAAACAGGCATAAACTTTAGTATATCCTGGTGTCAGCACATCTGCACGCGCAGGCAAAGATAGTCCTAAAGATAAGACTAATGACAACAGTAAAAATGTCGATTTTATGGTTAATTTTTGCATGGCTTTTAGCTAGACTGAATAGATTAGGACTAAGGCAAAAAAACCGGTTTCTATGAAAAATCGTGGATACACCCTGTGTTGGATTGAGGAAGGAAACCCAACCTACAGTATCAACTAATACCAATTATGTATGAAGCTGCATAGAATCGGAAGCCTGAAATCTTTTCTGGTCAAGGATCTATTCTATGCAGCTTCACAGAAAATTGGTATTAGTTTTTCTTCTGTAGGTTGGGTTGGCAGCTCATGTACCTGAGAAAGGCTATACCGTTAAAGAAAAATATTACCTCAACCAGCCTTCTTTTGAGGAGCGACTATGCGTTCCACACTCATAGCAGCCACACTCAACGTCACCACAGCCATGCCGAGAATTGCCACAGGCTGCAACTTCTCATTGATAATTAGAAACCCGAAGAGTGCGGTCATTGCCGGCCCCAAAGTGCCAATTACTGACGCTAAGGCCGCCCCCGCGAACCGGATGGCAAAATTATTCAAAAGATAGCTAAACAGCGTCAGCACCCCTAAAACAACGCCTCCCACAATCAAACCAGGCCAAACATTTTGGTCTATTTTAGGAGAAAAATTTTCCGACAGTGGCACCCACAAACTCAGGGAGGAAAATACAAAAATCGCGGCGAAATTAACTAAACTAAAAGGAATTGGGTGCAGCTTGCCGGCGGCCATTTGCGTTAGCAATACGTAACCTGCAAAGGTAATCCCAGAAGCCAGTGCAGCCGTGACTCCCACCCCGACATTGCCGCCGCCCGGAGGTTGGACCGCAAAACTCGGCCACCCAACTAAAATCAAACCTGCGGTAATCCCCACTATCGCCAAAAAGCCGACTTTGCTAGGGCGAGAACCAAACAAAATCCAAGAACCTAGTACGGTGACGATCGGGTAAATAAAGAAAATCGTAATGGCAATCCCGGCTGGAATATTGCCGATCGCCAAATAAATCAAAACCTGAGACAAAAACAGAAAAAATGCGCTTCCTAAAACCTTACTCCACAAAGCTCGATCGCCCGACTCGAACAACCGCCTAATATCTTTCCACACAGAAGGATACAGAAATGTCGCCAATATCGGCATCAAAGCCATCACCACGATCAGCCGCATCAACAAAATCAACAAAGAATTTCCAAAACCTGGAGTCACCACCCCCGGAAATTCAAACAACCCAAAAACCACCCGAGGATTTTTGGCTTTAATCAAAATTCTTAAACAAACATTAAACAGCGACAATACCACCGCCGAAGACAAAGCCAGCACCAAACCTGTCTGTACTTGAGAAGATGCTTTAACAGTTGCAGCAGGCGCTGAAGAAGGCTGTGGCACTGTTTCTCGCGGCGTTTCCACAGGTGTTGGCTGCAGAAGTTGCGGGCGGACAGAATTAAGAGAATTAGTTGATTCCTCGACATAGGAATCTTGAGCATCGAAAGGATTTTCAAGATATGCTTCTTCTTCTTCGAGTTCTTCCCTGATGCGGTTTACGAGATTTTGTAACAGCTCTTCCCCTTGCAGTTCCAGGGTTTTCATGTTGTTGAGCCGCACGGAAAGCTCGCTCTCGTAACTGGTTAAATCTTGTTCCAGCATCTGGAAACTGCGATCGATCCTTTCATCCAGTGCCGCCAACAACTGCGAGGCCCGTTCGTCGTAGTTGCTCGGTGGCAAGGGTATCGGAAACTCGCCACTGGGAATAGGGCTGCTGAGAGAATTTCCCGAATTAGCACTGAGTTCGTTGAACCGCTGCACCAACAAATCCTGCAAATTGTGAGCCAAAACTTGAGCCAACTGCTTCAGCCACAATTGCTGCTGCTGAATGTATCGCCCCGACAGAGATTCCATTTGCTGAGACTGCAATTTGCGATATTGCTCCCGGAGGTCTTCAATATCTTCAATCAGGTGATTTTTTTCAGTTTGCAGCCGAGTAATGTCTTGATTTAACTGGCCTTTGACATTTTCATGCAAAGCGTCCAGTTCTTGCATTACTGAGTGAAGGACTTCTTCTGCTGATTGTGCATCCTCTGGCTCGCCCTTTGACGAGTATACGTTCCGCTGCGCCATTAGCCTATAACCTCTAATTTAAACTGCACGTTCACTGTTCTTAAGTATTTTGCCAAATCAGACCGCAAGTTCTAGTGAGTGGCTCTAAAAGATTGCGGACACTGTTGAATCAATAGTAGTCGCTAAGCTACAAATGTGAGAAAATTGCGTGAAGCAAAGCTATCCCGCTCTTAATCCCCCCAACAACACTTTGTGCAATTAGAAATCATCAGAAAAATGGGTAGAAACTCCGTCCTAAAAGGACGGCTTTACATTTTTGATTTACTACCGCCTTGGGACTGGTTGGCTCGGTGTGCTTTTGTGTTGCACTTTCAACGGGACAATTACCGCCTCAAACTTCCCAGCCCTGTACGCATAGTGTTTTGCTCTTTCGAGCCTCCCTTGCGGGGTAAAGTTAGCTTCGCCAAGGTTTAATGAGCTTGTTAGGCCCGTAGCACTGTCTCAGTGACCTTAAGACTGTTTAACTACCAGCGACAGAGCAGGGAACTAGCTTCGCATTCTCCTGGTGTCGTGACTCAAAAAACGTAGCCAGTTAAGACTTAGGCTGGTCAGAACGGCTTGGTAGATTTCTCCTTCAAGCCTCATGCCTTTAGGCTGAGGTTCCTGACACTACACCTTGACCTCTCCACGAATTGCTCCCGGTAATTCTCGCATATAACTCACCCGATTGCACCCGACTCACAAACCTAAGAGCCCGTTCCGCGACTAAATTTGATTGGGGGGTGGCACTCCTAGCCCCTCAATGGATAACTTGATGCTGCGGCCAGAAATCCGGTTTCTTTTGCCCGCCTTTCTGCCGCACTCCCACACCCAGGTTTATGATTTTAAAAGTTCCGCTCTTTTGCTCGCGAAAGTTTTAAGAGGCGATCGCACCCTCAAAAATCCACCCCGCGCCATCAAAAAATTAACACATCCCATCCCCGAAGAGCAACAGATATGGCATCCGAAATTTATGACAATTCCTTGACAAATGATATAGAAAAACTGAATATTTCTTCAGAATCCGAAGTGTTTGTCTTTCCGGCATCATTTGCCCAGCAGCGCTTGTGGTTTCTCGACCAATTCGCACCGGAAAACCCTTTCTATAATGTAGTAACAGCCCTGCGCTTAACTGGTTCCCTCAACTTAACAGCCTTAGAGCAAACCTTCAACGAAATAGTGCAGCGCCACGAAACTTTGCGAACCACTTTTGCAGCGGTATCAGGTCAACCAGTGCAGATAATTTCTCCCGCTTTCAATACTCAGTTAAAAGTATTAGATCTGCAAAATTTGCCGCCAGAACAACGGCAAACAGAAGCAAAGAAACTCTCCGCAGCAGAATCTCTTCGCCCTTTCAATTTATCCACCGGGCCGCTGATGCGAGTCACCATCCTGCGGCTGACAGAAACCGAGCATATTCTATTGGTAAATATGCACCACATAGCCTCCGATGATTGGTCGATCGGTGTGCTAATTCGAGAAATAGAAGCTATCTATACAGCTTTGATAAATCAACAGCCATCTCCTCTGCCAGAATTATCACTTCAATATGCCGACTTTGCCGAGTGGCAGCGCGAATGGCTGCAAGGTGAAGTATTAGAAACTCAGCTAGCTTATTGGCGGCAGCAATTGCACGGGATTTCGGTGTTAAATTTGCCGACAGATCGCCCTGCACCAGCTAGGCAAAATTATCGCGGAAAAACTCAATATTTAGAACTGCCAAAAAACTTGAAGGAGGCACTTGTAGCGCTCTCGCAGCGAGAAGGAGCGACTTTATTTATGACATTGCTCGCAGCATTTCAAACATTACTTTACCGCTACTCGCAACAAGAAGATATTGTAGTAGGTTCGCCGATCGCCAATCGCAACCGCAGCGAAATCGAATCATTAATCGGTTTTTTTGTCAATACTTTAGTGCTGCGAACAGACTGTTCGGGAAACCCGATATTTCGAGATTTTTTGGGCCGGGTGCGGGAAGTAACCCTGGGAGCTTATGCTCACCAAGATTTGCCTTTTGAGAAGCTCGTCGAGGAATTGCACCCCGAGCGATCGTTGAATCGCCACCCGTTATTTCAGGTGGTATTCGGGCTGCAAAATGGGCCGGTGGACGAGCTAGAATTGCCAGGATTAAAGTTGAGTTCTTTTCATTTGGAGACTCAAACAACGCGCTTTGATTTAGAGCTGCATTTGTGGGAAGCTTCGGATAAGTTTAGGAACAGATACGGCGAACAGTGGGAAGATTCGGAAGGCATCCGAGGCTTAGCTGTGTACAATACGGATTTATTTGATGAAGTTACGATCGCCCGAATGCTGAGGCATTTTAAAACGCTGCTGGAAAGCATTGTCGCTAATCCAGAACAAAGAATCGCTAACTTACCTTTATTGAGCGAGGATGAAGTGAATCAATTATTCAGAGAATGGAACGATACTCGGACAGATTATCCTCAAAATAAGTGCATTCATCAGTTATTTGAGGAGCGGGCCCAGCAGCATCTGGAGGATGTCGCCCTAACTTTCGACAGCCAGCACCTGACTTACAGAGAACTCAACAGTCGCAGCAACCAACTGGCGCGCTACCTACAAAAAAAGGGCGTGGGGGCGGAGGTTTTAGTGGGGCTTTGTGCAGAGCGATCGATCGACCTAATTGTCGGGATGTTGGCTATACTGAAAGCGGGAGGAGCTTACCTACCGTTAGATCCGAGCTATCCGCGCGATCGGCTAAACTTGATGCTGGAAGATGCTCAAGTTAAAGTCTTGCTAATTCAGGATAAATTGATTGAGAATTTCCGAGACTTCTCAAACTCGGTGATTTACTTCGATCGCGACTGGGAAGACATAGCCAAAGAAAGCGCCGAAAATCCCGCCAACACCGCAACAGCAGACAACCTAGCTTACGTTATTTACACATCTGGATCAACAGGAAAACCCAAGGGAGTTGCTGTCACCCACAAAGCAGTAAATCGGCTGGTACTCAACACCAACTATATAAAAATAGAACCTACCGATAAAATTGCCCAAGCATCAAACGCTTCATTCGATGCAGCCACATTCGAGATTTGGGGAGCCTTGCTTAACGGCGCTCAACTCGTGGGAATTAGCACAAATATTACCCTTTCGCCTCACGATTTAGCCTTAGAACTGCGCCAAGAAGGCATCACAGTTTTGTTTTTAACAACTGCCTTATTTCAACAAATTGCGAGAGTTTTACCCCAAGCTTTTGATTCGCTGCGCTGCTTGCTGTTTGGCGGAGAAGCGGTCGATATGAGATGGGTTAAAAAACTTCTCAAACAAAAGCCAACCACTCAATTAATTCACGTTTACGGGCCTACAGAAAATACCACATTTTCGGCTTATTATTGCGTGCAAGACGTACCCGAAACCGCAACATCTATCCCCATCGGCCGCCCGATCGCCAACACGCAAATTTATCTCCTCGATGCGGATTTGCAGCCTGTGGCGATCGGTGTTATGGGTCAATTGTACGTCGGCGGTGACGGATTGGCGAAAGGCTACCTCAACCAGCCGGATTTAACTGCTGCTGCATTCATTCCTAATCCTTTTAGCAATAAATCTGGTTCTAGGCTTTATAAAACAGGTGATTTAGGTCGCTATTGGGCTGACGGCAACATCGAGTTTTTAGGCCGCGTTGACGACCAAGTAAAAATTCGCGGCTACCGCATCGAGTTGGGAGAAATTGAAGCGGCTTTGTGCCAGCATCCACAAGTGCGCGAAGCAGTAGTAATTGTGAGAGAAGACATCCCCGACGATAAACATTTGGTAGCTTATGTTATTCCTGACGGCATTAATGAGAAATTAGAAATTCCCAATCTAAAATCAAGTCACCTGCGCCAATTTTTGAAAGAAAAGTTACCAGGATATATGGTTCCTGCAACTTATGCAGTGTTGGAGAATATGCCGCTGACTCCTAATGGCAAAGTAGACCGCCGCGCCTTGCCTGATATAGATACAGACAGCGAGGATATAACAGAAAATTATGTAGGGCCTCGGACTGATCTCGAAAAGGCTATCGGGAAAATTTGGGCTAAAGTTTTGGGAAAACAGCAGGTTAGTATCTACGATAATTTCTTTGAACTAGGCGGGCATTCCCTACTAGCAACTCAGTTAATTTCTCGCATCCGAGACGCTTTGCAAGTCGAGTTATCGGTCAGCAGTTTGTTTGAGGCTCCGACTGTGGCGAGTCTGGCAAAATACATTGAAACAATGCGCTGGGCTGCGAAAGGTTTGGATACTTTCAGAACCGACGACAATGAACGAGAAGATGTGGAATTTTAAGGCCTTACATAATTGGGGGAGGATTTTAATTGTTTTGTGGAATTGGCATCTGCCTGTCGGTAGAAATTACCGCAATGGGAACTGATATTCAAGCCTGCTTCACGAGGAGATTTATACCTGTTACTTGCTAACCTTTTAGGATCGCGAATTAAATAATTTACACTCTTGAAAGTGGGGAGTAGGGGTTGGGCTTATAGCCCGCCCTTTCTGGACGGGCGGGACGCCCATCCCACAAGAACCATCAAAATTCTAAGTTATTTAATTCTCATTCCTTAGAGGCTGAGGCGGCTTATATACTTGCAAAACTGCTTGCGGGGCATTATAAATAAGGGAGAAAATCTTCTCTCAACAGCCACTCATCCAGAAAATCAGAAACGATGTCCAACCCAGCGTCTGACCGTCTTAAACAAAATTCTGAAAAAATTATGGGGATGTGGGAGAAGCGGGCGCGTGAGGAAGTCGGTGCATCAACGCATCAAAATTCTCTTGTCTTGCAAGATTCCCTACCTCTGTACTTAAACCAACTGGTAGATGAACTCTCAAGCAGAATTGTCAGGACACCAGCCCGAGTCACAGCCGACGAGGTAGAAAGTACGCGGATTGGCAAGCTGCATGGGCATGAACGGGCGGGGTATGCTGACTACTCTATGACTCACCTAATTTTCGAGTATCACCTCCTCCGTCAAGTAATATTTCAAGTTTTAGAAGAAGAAGCACCTTTAGGAGTGGAGGATAGAGACATTATTATCGGCTCCATTGAGCAAGCCGTTAATGACGCCGCCACTCAATTCTCCGAAACGCTGCGAGATATTCAAGAACTATTTATGGTGACGCTAACTCACGATCTCAGAAATCCCATCAATGTCGTAA
Organism: Microcoleus sp. K1-B1; assembly: GCF_036704705.1. NCBI lineage: Bacteria > Bacillati > Cyanobacteriota > Cyanophyceae > Oscillatoriales > Microcoleaceae > Microcoleus > Microcoleus sp. K1-B1. The sequence goes on from NZ_JAUBSH010000017.1 coordinate 79,510, forward strand.
AAATGGGAACTCAACTAACTCTGCGGCGGCTTGAACGAGAAGACAGCCATATGGAGGTGGCGACGAGGATGCTGGGTGCGATCAATCGGCTGGATTCGATGATTCAAAATCTGCTTGATGCGAGTCGGCTGCGGGCAGGGCAGAGCTTAAAGATTGAATTTGAAGAATGCGATTTTGAGATGCTAGTCCAAGAGGTAGTACAAGATTTGAGCTTCGCGTATGGAGAGCGGTTTATTGTAGTCTCTGATTCTGATATGAGGACTTTTTGCAGCCGTAAAGAAATACGGCGGGTGATTGAAAATTTAGCAATTAACGCTGTGAAATATGGTGCGCCTAATACGCCGATTACACTCACGCTCCAGCAAACTGAAACGCAGATCAGCCTTACTATTCATAATGAAGGCGATCCGATCGCCCTAGACGCTCAATCCATCCTATTTCAACAATTTCGTCGAACCATCTGTGCCGAGGAGCAAACCGGCTGGGGATTAGGATTATTTTTATCAAAGAGTATTATTGAAGCCCATAAAGGGACACTTGCGGTTGAAAGTGCAGAGGGCAAGGGGACAAGCTTTATTATCACTTTATCAAAGATTCTTCTTTAGTTCGGGACATTAAAACTAAGAAGAAAAATAGGGTATCCCCAGCCAGAACCTACAGAATTTTAACTCACATTTTTAGTCAGGAAATTTCAGTGCAAAATGCTCTGACAGCTTCTGCAAACTGCTGGTTATGCTCGATTAATGCCATGTGTCCTCCTCGCTTTATAGTAACTAGCTCTGCTTGAGGTAATTCTGCTTTCATTCGCAGGCTAGCTGGGGGGGTAGTGGCAATATCTGAATCGCCGCAGATCACCAACACTGGAATGTCAATCGATCGCAAAGTTTTTGTTTCATCATATTTGAGCATTCCCAGTGTGCCGCGAGCGAGAACGCCGGGAGAACCCAAGGCTGATAAGAAAGCGGAGAACTCTAATTGACCGCGCGTTTCAGTGCCTTTAAATCCCGATAATTCTACACTGATGTGCAGTGAACCATTGAGATAGCTCAGCCAAGTCATTCCCCACATAATCGGTTCAAGAGCTATGGTGAGGTAGAGCAGAGGTTGAAGCAGAGGCTTTTGCAAAGCGCGTAATAAACCGCTAAAAATAGCGGTTTTGACGGGATTAGTATAAGTGGTATCTACCAGAATTAAACCAGCTACTCGACTACCGAGAAGTTCTGGAAAAAGCCGACTGAATGTTAGAGAAATCATGCCGCCCATGCTGTGTCCGAGTAGGATAACAGGTTTAGTTCCTGCTATGGCAATGACGGCTTCGAGATCGCGGGCAAATTTTTCTAGGGAGTAGTCGCTGTTTTTTGGTCGAGTGGATTTTCCCAAACCTGGAAGATCCCAAACAATCACTCGGAAGCGATCGCTTAATTGCCGTTTCGCGTAATACCAAACCATACTATTCGGCCCCCAACCATGGGAGAGAATAATCGGCTGTCCGTCCTCTGGGCCGTAGAATTCTACTTGTAAAATAGTGCCATCAGGCCTCTCTACTCGCTGAACCGTACCCGTCCGCGTCGGCTTCGGTTCGTCAGCACCGGGGCGGCGGAACAGCGGCAAACTGATAAAGCGGCCACCAACAGACCAAAGAAGCATCAAGACTCCGCTGATTAAGTAGGAAATCCCTACAAGTGCGCCGATGTACCATTCGTAAATAATGTATATACCTCCGCCAAGTACCCCGACGGACAGCAGTCCCACCAGCCATAGGAACAGGAAATTGAAGGGCATGAACGGCATAAGCTGAAACCTTGGGTAGGATTTTGGTTGCGGATTCAAACAGAATCATACTCAGGTTAGGCCACAGTAAGCAAGCGATCCGTTAAGCTCTTAATTTGTGCGCTGGTGGAATTTCTTTTATATTTGCAAAAGTAATCACAGGATGACTCAAAATGCCAGAGCCAAAAATATCGAGTTCATCGCCAAATGCCAGAGATTCTGTCACGGTTGAGTTAGTTGAGTTTTTATCTTACCTTCGCAGTCTAGATATTAATATTTTTGTTGAGGGCGAGATCCTGCGCTGCAACGCTCCTGAAGGAATTATTACACCCGAACTACGAGCCCAAATTTCTCATAAAAAAGCCGAAATAATTTCATTTTTAAAAGCAGCTAATCGTACTTCTAGTTTCACTTTTACACCGATTGTTCCTATGGGGCGGGACGGAAATCTACCGCTTTCCTTTGCACAGCAGCGCTTGTGGTTTCTCGACCAATTAGTACCTAACAATCCTTTTTATAATGTTCCCGCAGCCTTGCGTTTGACAGGTTCGCTCAATTTTTCGGCGCTGCAACAAACCTTCAATGAAATTGTGCGCCGCCACGAAGCTTTACGCACGACTTTAGCAGTAGTTTCGGGGCAACCTGTTCAGAGAATAGCTGCTGCTTTCCACATCCCGATTAATGTAGTGGACTTGCGAAACTTGCCAAAGGAATCTCGACAAACTGAAGCAAACAGGCTCACCACTGAGGAAGCTCAACGCTCTTTCAATTTGTCCAATGACTTGTTGCTGCGAGTCACATTATTGCAGTTAGATGATGCCGAATATTTACTAATGCTGAATATGCACCACATTGTCTCCGATGGTTGGTCTATCGGAGTGCTAATTCAGGAATTAGGCGCACTTTACACGGCATTTGCTAGCGAAAAATCTTCGCCTTTACCGGCTTTGTCGATCCAGTATGCTGATTTTGCAAAATGGCAGCGCGAATGGCTGCAAGGGGAAGTTTTAGAAACGCAGCTTGCTTACTGGCGGCAGCAGTTAAACGGTATTTCTATGCTAAATTTGCCTGCAGATCGACCCAGGCCAGCAATTCAAAGTTACCGAGGCAAAAGGCAATTTTTGCAACTGCCAAAACAACTGAGCGAGGCTTTAGAAACGTTGAGCCAGCGCGAAGAAGTGACGCTGTTTATGACAATGCTGGCCGCTTTTAAAACGTTGCTTTACCATTACGCCCAGCAAGAAGATATTGTTGTAGGTTCGCCGATCGCCAATCGCAACCGCAGTGAAATTGAAGCATTAATCGGTTTTTTTGTCAACAGTTTGGTGCTGCGTACAGATTTGTCGGGAAATCCAACTTTTCGGGAACTTTTAAACCGAGTCAAAGAGGTAGCATTAGGAGCTTACGCTCACCAAGATTTGCCGTTTGAGAAGTTAGTAGAAGAACTTCACCCCGATCGCGCGTTGAACCAAAATCCCTTATTTCAGGTGGCGTTTGCGCTGCAAAACGCGCCGGGGAATCAGTTAGAATTGCCAGAATTAACACTCAGCCCGCAGCAGTTAGATGTGGGTACAGCGCGGTTTGATTTGGAGTTTCATTTGTGGGAGCGATCGCCCAACAGTTCGGGAAGCAACCAATCGCCCAGCAATAAGCTGTGGGTTGATAGCTCGGAGGGTATCAGCGGCATGGTTATTTACAGCGCCGATTTATTTGATGAAGCTACGATTACCCGCCTGATAGGGCATTTTCAAACCTTGTTAGAAAGCATTGTGACAAATCCCGAAGAGCGAATTGCCAAGTTGCAATATTTAAGCGCAAAAGAGCGCGATCACTTGTTAGTTGAATGCAACAATACTCAGGCGGATTATCCGCAAGATTTGTGCATCCATCAGCTATTTGAAATGCAGGCGGATCGGACACCGGATGCGGTGGCGCTGGTATTTGGAGAGGAGCAAGTCACCTATCGAGAGCTAAATCTCCGCAGCAACCAACTAGCACGTTATCTGCAAAAAATGGGGGTTGGGGCGGAAGTTTTAGTCGGGCTTTGCTGCGGGCGATCCTTCGATCTGATCGTGGGGATGTTGGGTATCCTGAAAGCGGGAGGAGCTTACTTAATTGTAGATCCGAGCTATCCTGGTGAGCGATCGAGTTTTATGCTAAAAGATGCTCAAGTGTCAGTATTGCTTACCCGCCAGGGAATAAATTCCCTGTCTAATAGCGAAAGTCGTCTAAAGATGACTGAAGGAGGACAAGTTTCCAGTCGGCTGAAGCCGACTTCAGCTATGAGCCAGGGAATTTATTCCCTGGTGGATGATGGCGAAGTGCAAAATTTAGAAACACAGTCAGATGATAAAATTCACCATCCAAGGGTTGTTTTTCTAGACACAGACTGGGAGATGATTTCCCAAGAAATTGCCGACAATCCAACCAGCGCAGTCACAGCAGAAAATCTGGTTTACGCGATTTACACCTCCGGCTCCACGGGAAAGCCGAAAGGAGTTGAAATTGAGCACGGGAGCTTGTTAAATCTCGTTTTTTGGCATCAAAGAGAGTTTGGGGTGTCAGCGGGCGATCGGGCAACGCAAATTGCTGCGATCGGCTTTGATGCTTGCGGGTGGGAAATTTGGCCTTATCTCGCCGCCGGATCTAGCATCTACTTTCCAGAAGATGACATCAGACGAGATCCTGAAAAACTGCAAAACTGGTTAGTATCAAACGCCATTACAATTAGCTTTTTGCCAACACCTTTAGCCGAGAAAGTTTTGCTATTAGATTGGCCTCAAACAACAGCGTTGCGAATCTTGCTCGCAGGCGGCGAAAAACTGCAACAACATCCTTTAAAATCCCATCCATTTAAGCTAGTAAATAATTACGGCCCAACCGAGAACACCGTCGTCACAACTTCCGGTTATATTCCTGTAACAGAGCAAACAGACATCGCCCCGACAATTGGCCGCCCCATTGCTAACACTCAAATCTACATATTAGACAAATATTTGCAGCCAGTGGCGATCGGCGTTGTTGGCGAATTGTACATCGGCGGAAACGGACTCGCTCGCGGCTACCTCAACCGCCCCGATTTAACCGCACAAAGCTTTATTGTCAATCCTTTTAAACCAAATTCAGACACCATTCTCAATGACTTGTTTAGGAACAGGCAAGATGCCTGTTCCACAAGAGATGAATTTTATTGTGGAACAGGCATCTTGCCTGTTCTCGATAATGGTGCAACATCTGAGTTTAAACCAAATTCAGGAGAGCGAATTTACAAAACCGGCGACTTAGTGCGCTACAGAGCCGATCGCAACCTTGAATTTTTAGGACGCATTGACGAACAAGTAAAAATTCGCGGTTTCCGCATCGAATTAGGAGAAATCGAGACACTATTAACTCAACATCCGGCCGTGCAGCAAACTGTAGCAATAGCTTCGGAAGATGGACAAGGAGATAAACGTTTAGTAGCTTATATTGCCCTGAATCCTGAATATAGCGTTGCCCGCGAAAAAAACCAAATAATGCAATTGCAGGACGAACAGGTTTTGCAGTGGCAAATGCTCTACAATGAAACTTACGATCGACCTGCAGTTGACTCAGATCCAACATTTAATATTGTCGGCTGGAATAGCAGTTATACTAATCGGCCAATCCCAGCAGAACAGATGCGCGACTGGGCGAAAAATCAAGCCGCCCAAATTTTAGCTTTGCAGCCGAGCAGAGTGTTAGAAATTGGCTGCGGCACGGGTTTGTTGCTGTTCCAAATTGCGCCTCGCTGCACTCAATATTGCGGAACCGACTTTTCCCCTATTTCGCTCAACTATATTCGGCAGCACTTGGCAAATCAAGAGTTAGCTAATGTAACGCTGCTTCAGAAAATGGCGACTGATTTTGAAGGACTAGAGACAGCAGCTTTTGACGCGGTGATTCTCAACTCTGTCGTGCAATATTTCCCGAATATCGACTATCTCGTGCAGGTGCTAGAAGGTGCGGTGAAAGCAACTGCACCTGGTGGCTTTATATTCATCGGAGATGTCCGCAGCTTGCCGCTGCTGGCAGCTTTTCACGCTTCGGTACAACTGTATCAAGCCGAACCTTCTCTCTCTGGCGAACAGTTGCAGCAGCGAGTACAAATGCAAATTTTTCAAGAAACAGAGTTAGTTATTGAACCAGATTTTTTTAGCGCATTAAAGCACCGCTTTCCGCAGATTGGCGGCGTAGAGATTCAATTGATTCGCGGTAGTTATCACAATGAGTTAACTGATTTTCGGTACAATGCTATTCTGCATATTGCGTCGGAAACAGATCCCCCCAACCCCCCTTATGAAGGGGGGCTAAGAAGTGTCTCTAACTTTTATGACAAAACAGAGCTTCAGAACCCCCCTTTTCAAGGGGGGCAGGGGGGATCAAAACGGCTGGATTGGTTGGATGAAAATCAAAATCTGACTGTTACCAAGGTGCAACAAATATTATTGCAAAATCAACTCGATGTTTTAAGAATTGCTAATGTGCCTAATGCGCGGGTAACGGCAGCAGTTAAGGCGGCAGAGTTGCTGTCTGTTGTCGATAAATTTCCAACAGCAGGTCAGTTGCAGAAAGCTGTGGAAAAAGTCGAGGGTTTAGGATTAGATCCCGAAGCTTGGTATGCTTGGGAAGTTCCGTATAATGTTAATATTAGTTGGTCTAATTCCGACGGTCAAGGGCGCTACGATGTAGTGTTTGCACGGGGCGAAATTAGAGATTTTGTGCGAGAAGCCCGAAGCGATAACTTGCGTCCTTGGCGCTCTTATGCTAACAATCCTTTACAATCTAAAGCAGCGCGTAAATTAGTGCCGCAGTTGCAGGCTTTTCTAGCAGAAAAACTGCCGGAATATATGGTTCCGTCGGCTTTTGTGGTGCTGGAGTCGCTACCTGTGACGGCTAACGGAAAGGTCGATCGGCTCGCTTTGCCTGCACCGGAGCCGATTAAGTTAGAATGGGCTGGCGGTTATGTTGCGCCTCATACTTCTATTGAGGAAGTTTTAGTGAAAATTTGGGCTGAGGTTTTGGGGATAAAGCGAGTGGGTATCCGGGACAATTTCTTTGAATTAGGAGGCCATTCGCTGCTGGCGACTCAGCTTGTTTCTAGAGTGCGAGATGCTTGCGGGGTTGAGTTGCCTTTGCGCAGCGTGTTTGAAGCGCCGACAATTGCAGAATTATCTAAGATTGTTGAGAGTTTAAAGGACAGCAGTGCTAAAATTAAAGTACCAGCCTTAGTTCCCGTCTCTCGCGAGAGCCGCAGGCTCAAATTATCCTCCCTCAACCAAGAAAGCAAAGACAGAGGATGAAAACTATATTGTCCTTTTAAAAAAATACACCCAATGAGTTCATACGCTTTCTGGAACAATAAAGGTGGTGTCGGCAAAAGCTTCCTTTGCTTTGTCGCTGCTTCTGAATATGCTCACCGTCACCCCGATTCTGATGTCTACGTAATTGATCTATGTCCGCAAGCGAATGTTTCAGAAACTCTATTTGGTGGATATCTCACTAGCCCAGAGGCAATACGTTCTTTGAACACTAAGACTCCGCGTGCGACGGTAGCCGGATACCTTGAAGCACGCCTGAACTCCCCTTTTAGAATGATTGACGACGTATCACCCTACCTGTGTGAACCTAAACAATTCAATCCGAACATACCAGAAAATTTGAGGCTCATATGTGGGGACAATCTCCTCGAAATAATCTCTGAAGCAATCCGACAGACATCCCAACTTTCGATACCAATTGATGCTTGGAAACAGGTGCTAACTTGGGTACATGATCTGACAGTTGCTCTTCGCAAACTAAGTGGCGATCGAGACACCCTCTTCGTCATTGACTGTAACCCTAGTTTTGCAATTTATACACAGCTTGCTTTAGTTGCCGCAGAAGGCGTTGTTGTGCCATTTACAGCCGATGATAGTTCGCGTCGTGCCATAGAGAATGTCGTTGCACTTCTCTATGGTATCACCGATCAACATACAGCACCATACGCACGAATCAGCTTTGCAAAACGTGCCAAGGAAGATGGTGTACCTGTACCAAAGTTACATACTTTCGTGAGCAACCGGGTAACTTTATACGAAGGAAAGGCTAGCAAGGCATTTGAAGCTGTAAATAAAACTATTAAGCAGACGATGGATAATATATATAAGAAGCATCGTCATATTTTTGCTAACCCCAAAGAATTTCCCAGTAATAGCTTTATCGAGATCCCATCTCCGAGTAACAGCTTTATTGAAATCCCTGATTATCATAGTGCCTGTGTTGTTGCTGCTACAACTGGCACCCCGTTGCATAAGCTAACACCTGGACCAAAGAACATCGTAGGTGAGCGCGTGCAATTGAATCCAGGTCCATTGGACAGATACAGGGAAGCCCTTGCACAGTTCGTAAACTGTCTCTAGGAGCATCGCCGTGGCGTCACCAGCAGCATTGAGGTACAAGAGCGCGTCCAATACGGCTAGAACACTTCGCGAAACAGCTACAGATCCCCGCTTGCAACCAATATCGCGCAGCCAAACTCAAGTCTACTATCACTCCGCTCTAGCTGCATTTGTTGCTGTGTGGGATGCTTACATAAACGAACTCGTTCGCAATTTTTTCGCTGCAACTGCAAATCCTTTAGATCCCAAATTTCATGCCGTACATTCTATTGCTAGAGATGCGGCGGAACGCGCACTTGAAAGATTTAATACACCAAACGCGGAAAACACGCGAAACCTTCTGATTCAAAACACTGGTTACGATCCTATTGGCGATTGGGTTTGGTCTGCAAGAAGCCTGAGCGGATTAGCCGTTCGGCAGAAGCTAAATGAGATTTTAAGAGTGCGGCACAGTTTTGCACATGGTTTTGCTATTCCCGCGCTTTCTTGGACTCAAACAGCAACCGGAAAAGTTCGGCTTACGGCTAAAGCGATAGACGATGTTGATGTGTTTTTTACACATCTTGTGAATGTTACCGACCTCGGCATGAAGCAGCATATCGAAACGAGTTATAGTCTAGTATTGCCTTGGTAAAGATTTTAATCAAAGAGATGAAATCTTCTCTATGTAATATCTGTAGGCTACTTTGTACGCGCTTTCCTTTGAGGCTTGCCTGATAATTTGATATGACTCAGTATCTTTCCGACAATTCCCTCCCGGCTGGTGAAGGAAAGCTTAATCTTCCCGAAGAAACAGAAGTTTTCGTCTTCCCGGCATCCTTTGCTCAGCAGCGGCTTTGGTTCCTCAATCAATTAGCACCGGGTAATCCTTTCTATAATGTTTCAACAGCGCTCCGCTTAACTGGTTCGCTCAACTTAATATCTTTAGAGCAAACCTTCAATGAAATTGTGCAGCGGCATGAAACTTTACGCACTACTTTTACGCTTTGGGAAGGGGAACTCGTACAAGTTATTGCTCCCATTTTAACCGTATCTCTTCCCACAATCGACTTACAAAATCTTTCGCCAACTCAGCAGGAAACTGCCGCGCTGCAACTTGCAACCGATGCAGCACAATGCCCTTTCGATTTAGCCGCCGGGCCGTTATTTAAAGTAACGCTGTTACAACTGAGTGAAACAGAATATATATTGTTGCTGAATTTACATCATATTGTGGCTGATGGTTGGTCGATTGGAGTGCTAATTCGAGAGCTGGGAACGCTCTACACCGCATTTGTAAAAAATGAACGTGAAGCGAAGCTATCCCGAAGGGAATCGCACTTACCAGCACTGCCCGTGCAGTACGCCGACTTCGCAGAGTGGCAGCACCAATGGTTGCAGGGCGAAGTATTAGAAACGCAGTTAGCTTATTGGCGGCAGCAGTTAAACGGAATTACCGCACTCAATCTACCAACTGACAGGCAAAGACCAGCCGTTCCATCCTACCGGGGGGCTAAACAATTTATAACACTATCACCTGCTTTGAGCGAGGCGCTAAAGTCATTGAGCCAGCAAGAAAGCGCGACTTTATTTATTACTCTACTAGCCGCTTTTCAAACTTTACTGTACCGCTATACAGGACAAGTAGATATTGCAGTAGGAACGCCGATCGCCAATCGCAACCTGAGCGAAATAGAAGCATTAATCGGTTTTTTTGTCAACAGTTTGGTGCTGCGTGCAGATTTATCAGGAAACCCAACTTTTCGGGAACTATTGCATCGGGTAAAAAACGTCGCAATGGCAGCCTACGCTCACCAAGATTTGCCCTTCGAGAAGTTGGTTGAGGAATTGCACCCCGATCGCGAGTTGAGCCGCAACCCCCTATTTCAAGTTAGTTTTAGCCTGCAAAACACTCCTGTAGCAGCGCTAGAATTGCCGGGAATCGTTGGAGAGGCGATCGACTTTGACGCGGGAACCGCCAAGCTAGATTTAGAGTGCCACTTGTGGGAAAATGCAGGAAGTATTCAAGGGCAATTTGTCTACAGCACAGATTTATTTGATAGCGACACAATTGCGCGGATGGCGGGACATTTCCAAACGCTGCTCGAAGCCATTGTTGCCAATCCCAAACAGCACCTCAGCGACTTGGCTTTGCTGACAGCGCCAGAATACCAGCAATTATTAATCGATTGGAATGACACTCAGAGAGATTATCCGCAAAACCAGTGTTTCCATCAGCTATTTGAAGAGCGAGTCGCGCGTGATCCCCATGCAGTCGCCGCCGTCTTTGAAAACCAGCAGTTAACCTACCGCCAACTCAACAGCCGAGCCAACCAACTTGCACGTTACTTGCAGCAATTGGGAGCAGCACCAGAAGTTTTAGTGGGCCTTTGTGTAGAACGTTCCTTAGATGCGATCGTCGGATTGCTAGGCATTATCAAAGCAGGCGCAGCCTACCTGCCTTTAGATCCAACTTATCCTCAAGAGCGCCTTAACTTCATGTTAGAAGATGCTCAGGTGTCGATTTTGGTAACTCAGCAGCACTTAGCCCAAAACTTGACGCAGCCGGAAAATTACGGAGTTTTTTCAGTAGTGTGTTTGGACTCCCACAGAGAAATTATCGCCCGACAAAGCCCAGAAAACCCAACTACAAATATCCTACCAGAAAACCTAGCCTACGTCATTTACACATCTGGTTCAACCGGAAAACCCAAAGGCGTTCTAATCGAACATCGGGGACTCTACAACTTAGCCCTAGCTCAACTTGAAGTTTTTAACTTAAAGTCAAATCACCGCATTTTGCAATTTGCATCCCTGAGTTTTGATGCCTCAATCTTTGAGATTGTCATGGCCTTGGGAACCGGAGCAACACTTTACTCAGCAAAGAAAGAATCTTTGTTGCCAGGACAAACATTAATCCAATTTTTGCAGGACAATGCTATTACCCACGCTACCCTCCCGCCCTCGCTGCTAGCTGTCCTTTCAAACGCCGAACTTCCTGCACTGCAAACAATCATCTGTGCTGGCGAATCTTGTTCCCCGGATATTGTTAAACGCTGGGCTTCGGGGCGCAGATTTTTTAACGCTTACGGCCCTACAGAAGCGACAGTCTGGTCAAGTTTTGCCGAAATTAGCCATTCCCTGCCCGATAGCTTCGCTTCACGCAAAAAACTGCCTATCGGCCGCCCAATAGCTAACACTCAACTCTATATTTTAGATAAAAATTTACAGCCTGTACCCGTTGGAATTCCCGGTGAATTGTACATCGGCGGCAGCGGATTGGCGCGAGGCTACCTGAACCGCCCCGAATTAACCGCCCAGCGATTTATTGCTAATCCGTTTAGCCAGAAAGTAGGAGAACGAATTTATAAAACTGGTGACTTAGCGCGCTATTTTCCCGACGGCAATATTGAGTTTTTAGGCCGTACTGACGAACAGGTAAAAATTCGCGGTTATCGAATAGAATTGGGAGAAATTGAAGCGCTGCTAGTTCAGCATCCAGCAGTCAAAGAAACAGCGGCGGTTGCTGTGGATGATTTGTCGGGCAACAAACGCCTAGTTGCTTATGTCGTCCCCAATCACAATCAGACGCTTAATCCCGGTGAAATACGCAATTTTCTCAAACAACAACTGCCCAATTACATGATTCCCAGTGCTTTTGTGGCGATGGATTCTCTGCCCCTAACTCCCAATGGCAAAATCGACCGCCTGCGCCTACCTGCACCGGGAAATCTAACTAGCAATTCAATAGATAAAAGCTGCATTGCACCTCGCACACCAACCGAGTCAACCCTCGCCCAAATTTGGGCCACAATCCTCAACGTAGAGTGCGTTGGCATTGGCGATAACTTCTTCGATTTGGGTGGAGATTCCCTGCTGGCAATCCGCCTCATCAATGAGATTAACCAGCAATTTCAGCGCGAATTGCCGCTGTCTGCTCTTTTTTTAAATCCGACAATTGAAGGTTTAGCCGATTCGCTATCTTCAGAAACAAATTCTCTGGAATGGTCGCCTTTAGTTGCAATTAAGCCTCGCGGTAAAAATTCCCCGTTCTTCTGCGTCCATCCCATCTTTGGCGTCGTATTTCCTTATGTCGAGTTAGCCTTTGGGCTAGGAGAAAATCAACCGTTTTACGGGCTGCAACCAAAGGGTATTGACGGCGAAAGTTCTCCGTTAACTAGCATAGAAGACATGGCGGCTGACTACATCGCAGCCTTGCGTACCGTTCAACCAAAAGGGCCTTATTTTTTAGGAGGCTGGTCTTTTGGAGGTTTGGTTGCTTTTGAGATGGCTCAACAGTTGCTCGCAGCGGGGGATGAAGTGGCTTTACTTGCTGTGCTGGATACTTTAGCGCCGATTTCTGCTAACAAACCTTCTTTTTGGGACGCTTGCAAGTTTATTATGACTACTGTTTCGCGCTCTATCTGGCCTTTTGTAGTAGATTATTTTCGCTTAGTGGCTGCGGAAAATGTTCAAAGTGGCGGTATTGCGGCCAAATTCCCGAAATTAAATAAGATGCTTAATTTGGCAGCTAATTTTTTGCATCGCTGGAATTGGAAACAGGCTGTTATGGTTAGCATCCTATCTCAGGAGTCAAAAGAACGGAGCTGGCGCGAGCTGGCAATTCCCTCAATGTTTACTGTATTTCAGGCTAACAGTCAAGCAACTCTCAGCTATGTACCGAAAATTTATCCGCAGCGAATTACTCTGTTTAGATCAAGGGAAAAGCTAAGCATGAGTAATCAAGATCCGACTCTTGGCTGGAGTGAATTAACCGCCCAAAAAGTAGAGGTGATTAGGGTTCCTGGGAATCACCTGACTATGCTGAGAAAGCCTAACGTTGAGGTGCTGGCTCAAAAGCTGAAGCATTGCTTGGAGGAGGAATTAATTGATTGAGCGGCCCGCGTGCTTGTGTGTCGAAACCGGGTTTGATGTGGGAAATTACTATTAGACATCTCCAATAATTCTTGTGGAACAGGCATCCTGCCTGTTCAAAGCTTGCTTTTCTGGAGATGTCTATTAGTGATGAAGAAGTGACTACTCTGATGTCCGGTAAAATCACCGTTATCACGTTTGTAGGATATAAAAAAATTGCGATCGCCCGAAGAACACTTTTTGCAACTAGAAATCATCATGCAGCGCCACGCTGCAGCACTCGAAGCTGAAGTCAGAGCTTTGCAAGCCGCTGACGAAACCGCCCAGTGGCCTCCTGACTGGAAGCGTTGCTATAATTGGCGTTTCGCTCAAATTTTCGCGTCTTTGAAGATTTTTCGCAACTGGGGTGCAGATGCTGCGGCTTGGAAACTTTTGCCTTCGCGAGTTTATCCCAACCGAGGCAATCAGAAGGATTAGTTAACTGTTGACGGTTGACTGTTCTGAAATGCCTCAATCTAAAATCTAAAATCTAAAATTGCCCAATGGATTGCGCGATGCTGAAGATGATAGCACCCAAACCTGCTGCGATCGGAATTGTCACCAGCCAAGCCGAACCAATTGACAGCAAAGTTTCCAAGCGTACTGTTTTCCAAGCTTTGATCAGCCCGACTCCGACGACTGCACCGACTAAAGCGTGGGATGTGGAAACTGGCAAACCGAAGCGGGATGCTAACAAGACTGTGGTGGCTGTGGCTAATTCCGCGCAAAATCCGCCGCTTGGTTGGAGTTCGATGATCTTTTCGCCGACTGTGGCAATTACATTTTTGCCCCAGATGGTTAAACCGATGACTATTCCGGCGCCTCCGATGACTAAAATCCACAGGGGAACGCTGAAATCTTCTGAGGGAAAGGAACCTGTGCGCCGGATGTAGGCGATCGCAGCTAGGGGAGCAACTGCATTTCCTACGTCGTTGGAACCGTGGGAAAATGCTACAAAACAGGCGCTTATGACTTGAAATCTCGCCATTTGTTGCTCGATGGGAGAGTGGCGGGGAGGGGGAGAGGGGGAGAGGGGGAGAGTGGGAGATTGGGAAAATATTCCCTCTTTCTTATTCCTTGCATCCGTTACATCCGTTACATCCGTTACAAAATCCGCTGCCGAACCTTCTTCATTCTCAACTGATTCTAATTTTTTCCAGCTATTGAGTGTCAGGCCGATCGCCCCCATACTCCCGATGCCAATGACAATATCGTGAATTGGAAGATTCCAGCCAAATCGATCGTGCGCGGCGGCGATCGCCCCTGTCTGCACCAAAGCAACATCCACAATAGACGGCAGTACAATTATCCCAAATACGCTCAGCATTGCTGCACTCAGCCAAGGTATCCACTCGCGCATTTGAGATAGAGGATCTGGCCGATCGAGAATCGAATACTTCACCACACTGTAAAATAGTGCGGCTAAAGCACCGCTAGCAACAGGTGTCGCTACCCAAGTTAGGGAGATGGTGCCGATGGTTCGCCAATCAACTGCATTAATTCCGGCTGCAACACAGCTAAAACCCGCGATCGCGCCCACCACTGCATGGGATGAAGAAACAGGCAAACCTCGACTGGTAGCGATTTGCAGCCACAAGCCGCAAGCTATCAGCACTGACACCATCCCGATTAAAAATACTTGCGGTTTGGCCGCGAACACTTGTGCATTCACAACTCCTGTTGCCAGAGTTTCGGAAACTCCTTGGCCGAACAGCACGGCGCCGGAAAACTCCAGTATGCCTGCAACAATTATTGCCTGCCGCAGCGTTAGCGCCTTCGAGCCTACGGATGTCCCCATCGAGTTAGCGACATCGTTGGCCCCCAAGTTGGCGGCGACGTACAAGGCGAGTGCGGCCATTGCCCCTAGTTGCAGAAATACGACCCCAGAGGTATCTAACATAGAAATTTTTTGACATAAAACGGGCATTTCGATATATGATAAGGGATTGTGAGTTTTGGTAAATCCGATGAAAGGCGCAGAAATAATCCGTTCTATCGAAACGGCAGAAATAGATAGAGTCAAGCAAGAACTCAATAAACAAGTTCCCGAAATTTACGTCGGCGACACAGTGCGAGTCGGCGTGAAAATTAGAGAGGGTAACAAAGAACGGGTTCAGCCCTACGAAGGGACTGTGATTGCCATGCGTAACGGCGGGATTAATGAAACAATCACCGTCCGCCGCGTGTTTCAGGGCGTCGGAGTGGAACGGGTGTTTTTGATTCACTCGCCCCGCATCGCCACGATCCAAGTGATGCGTCGCGGGAAAGTCCGCAGAGCAAAACTTTACTACCTGCGCGATCGGGTGGGCAAAGCTACTCGCGTCAAACAGCGGTTCGATCGCTCCCTGTAGGAATGCACCCAGCTTTCCCTTGGTTCATGGTTCATGGGAAATTGAAAAATTTCAAAAAAAAGTTTCCCATTTACGAGCGCACTGTGTTAAAATAGAAATCTAGAGGTTAAGCGAATTTCAGCAACCTCACCTGTGCGCTCTTAGTTCAGTTGGTAGAACGCAGGTCTCCAAAACCTGATGTCGGGGGTTCAAGTCCTCCAGGGCGCGCTGAATCACCAAACTTTAAATTCTGCCCGAAAGCGCCCGGACTATTGGCTGGCAACAGTCAAAACCGCAAACTTTCGGGTAGAATTAATTTTTGTGGGCGGTTCGCAAAAAATGCCATCAACAAATGCTCGGTGTGGCTTCTTGATCATCGGTTTCGGCGATCGGCATTTACGCCGTTGATTGGTTGGGCTTGTAAAAAAGTCGTGGCTTTAGATTGGAGATTTGGGACTTGGGCGTAAGTGGTTAGTGTCACAAAATCTGAGAGCCGCGGGCCACTCACACCATCTAAAATCTAAAATCTAAAATCTAAAATCGCAAGGGGGATTGAATCGTGGCGAAAAAAGACGAAGCTCAAGAAACTCAAGAAATAACGGCGCCTGGGTTTGACCCTGCGGGTTTTTTTAAGGAAACTAGAGAAGAACTCGACAAAGTGGTTTGGCCCAGCAGGCAGCAGCTAATCAGCGAGTCTTTGGCCGTGCTTTTGATGGTAATCCTCTCAGCAAGCCTGATCTATTTGGTGGATAACTTCTTTAACTGGGGCGCGGGAAAGGTGTTTGGGCCATGACTTTTGCATCAGAAGAATCAGAGTATTCCACAGAAGCGACGGGACAGGCAGCATCGCCAGATGTGCCGGAGATTGATGCTCGCTGGTATGCTGTTCAAGTTGCCTCTGGCTGCGAGAAGCGGGTGAAGGCAAACTTGGATCAGCGGATTCAAACTTTGGATGTTGCCGATCGCATCGTTCAAGTGGAAATTCCGCAAACTCCGGCGATCAAAGTCGGCAAAGACGGTTCCAGGCGACAGTCAGATGAAAAAATCTTTCCCGGCTACGTACTCATCCGTATGTTTATGGACGAGGATACGTGGCAGGTGATCAAGAATACCCCGAATGTAATTAATTTTGTCGGGGCAGAGCAAAAACGCCGCTACGGGCGCGGCAGGGGTCACGTCAAACCGCTACCTCTGAGTCATTCGGAAGTAGAACGGATCTTCAGAAACGCTCAGGAATCAGAACCAGTTGTCAAAGTATCGATGTCTACTGGAGACCACGTTGTGGTACTTTCCGGGCCATTTAAGGATTTTGAAGGTGATGTGATTGAAGTTAGCCCGGAACGAAACAAGCTCAAAGTTTTACTCTCGATTTTTGGGCGCGATACGCCTGTAGAATTGGAGTTCAATCAGGTTCAGAAACAGAACTAACTAATGGCAAAGAAAGTTGTTGCAGTAATTAAGTTGGCGATTACGGCGGGAAAAGCCAACCCAGCTCCTCCGATCGGCCCAGCTCTGGGTCAGCACGGCGTCAATATTATGATGTTTTGCAAGGAGTACAATGCTAGAACCGCAGACCAAGCAGGTTTGGTGGTTCCGGTAGAAATTTCGGTTTTTGAAGACCGCAGTTTTACATTTATTCTCAAAACTCCGCCGGCGTCGGTTTTGATTCAAAAAGCCGCTGGCATTGCTAAGGGTTCGGGAGAACCTAACCGCAAGCAAGTAGGGACGATTACACAGGCTCAGTTACGAGAAATCGCTGAAACCAAAATGCCTGACCTCAATGCTAATGATGTTGAGGCTGCTATGAAAATTGTGGCAGGAACGGCTAAAAATATGGGCGTGGCGATCGCGGATTGAAGGAAGAAGGAAGAAGGAAGAAGGAAGAGTTTTCCTAGTCCAAGTTCCAAATTGCTAATCCAAAATTCTTGATTTTGAAGGTAAAATCTTCAATCCAAAATCCAAAATCCAAAATCCAAAATCGATCGGTTCAGGGGGAGAAGCAAAGCTTCGCTAGTAACCGAAAACTGGTAGATTTTAAGATTGTCCGATAGGTTCAATCTAAAATCTAAAATCTAAAATCTAAAATCGACTGACCCCAGGAGATAACAATGGCAAAGAAAGTATCGCGAAGACTGCAAGAACTTCAAAAGAAAGTTGAAGACAGACCTTATCTACCGCTGGAAGCTCTGCAACTTTTGAAAGAAACAGCAACCGCTAAGTTTGGCGAAGCTGCTGAAGCTCACATCCGTTTGGGAATTGACCCGAAATATACTGACCAACAGTTGCGGACAACTGTATCGCTACCAAAAGGAACTGGTCAAGTAGTCAGAATTGCGGTGATTGCTAAGGGCGAAAAAGTTAAAGAAGCTCTAAATGCCGGCGCGGATATTGCTGGTTCTGAAGAGTTGATCGATGAAATTCAGAAGGGCATGATGGACTTCGATTGCCTGATTGCTACCCCAGACGTGATGCCGTTGGTGGCAAAATTGGGTCGGTTGTTGGGCCCGCGCGGTTTGATGCCTTCTCCGAAAGGTGGCACGGTGACGACTGACATTGCTCAGGCGATCAACGAGTTTAAAGGTGGTAAACTAGAATTCCGTGCCGATCGAACTGGCATCGTTCATGTTATGTTTGGCAAGGCAGCTTTCTCAGCGGAAGATTTGCTCGTCAACCTTCATGCTTTGCAAGAAACAGTTGACCGCAACCGTCCTTCTGGTGCTAAAGGTCGCTACTGGCGCAGTTTGTACGTATCCGCAACAATGGGCCCGTCGATCGAAGTCGATATCAGTGCTCTGCGCGATACGAAAATTGACGCTGCCTAGTACAGAATTAAGCAGAACGCAGAAGGTAAAAGACAGCTTCGGCTGTCTGTGTAAATCTCTCACAAGACTTACTCCAGACCTCTGCTAATGTCTGCCTTCTGGTGATAGCCTAATCAAAAATCAATAAGCTGAAGACCGCAGGTGCCGACCGCTTAATTTCCTGCCGAGGCTGAAGAAATAAAAACTCAAGACTCAAAGATTAGAAATTTTCTATTTTTAATTCTGACTTGTTAATTTTTAATTCTCTGCCCCGGCTCTAAGGTCGGGGTTTTTGGTGGGCAGTTTTCGATCCTAAAAGGAGGTGAAATAAGTATGGGCAAAAGTTTAGCAGTAAAAAATGAGATTATTGCAGACCTCAAGCAAACCTTGAGCGAATCTCAACTGGCGATCGTGATTGACTACACGGGCTTAACTGTTGCTGAAATCACAGATTTGCGTCGGCGTTTGCGTCCGAAAGGCAGCAGTTGCCAAGTGGCAAAAAACACGCTGATGCGAATTGCTGTTGAAGGCAACGAAACCTGGCAGCCGATACAAGAATTGCTGACAGGTACGTCGGCGTTTCTGTTCGTGCAAGAAGATATTGGCGGCGCGATTAAAGCTTACCAAGAATTCCAAAAAGTCTCTAAGAAGACAGAACTTCGCGGCGGCGTAATGGAAGGACGGGTACTGAAAGAAGCTGATGTTAAAGCATTAGCTGATCTGCCGTCGAAAGAACAACTCATGGCTCAAATTGCTGGCGCTATCAACGGTGTCGCAACCAAGCTGGCTGTGGGTATCAATCAAGTTCCTACTTCGATCGCTCGCGGTCTTAAAGCTTATGCTGAAAAAGACGGCGATTCAGCAGAAGTAGCAGCAGAAGCAGAAGCACAACCTGAAGCAGAAAGCGTATCTGCTTAGTCATTAGTCATTAGTCATTAGTCATCAGTCATTAGTGTTAATTCACAGGCTGAAGACTGGAGACGACAAACTAATGATGGAGGAGCAATCCCAAATCCCAAATCCCAAATCTACAATCGAACTAGGAGTTTAACGAATGTCTACTGCAACTGACGAAATCTTGGAAAAACTTAAGTCTCTGACTTTGCTCGAAGCTTCTGAATTGGTCAAGCAAATTGAAGAAGCTTTCGGCGTCAGCGCTGCTGCTCCTGTCGGCGGCATGATGATGATGCCCGGTACAGGTGGTGGAGCCGCTGCTGAACCCGTAGAAGAGCAAACCGAATTTACTGTCATGCTCGAAGAAGTTCCTGCTGACAAGAAAATCGCAATTCTGAAGGAAGTCCGCGCAATTACCGGTCTGGGCCTGAAGGAAGCAAAAGATTTGGTAGAAGCCGCACCGAAAGCAGTTAAGGAAGCTATTGCTAAGGAAGCTGCTGAAGAAATGAAGAAACAGCTTGAAGCTGTGGGCGCAAAGATTGCTATCAAGTAGTCAGAGAATGTAGTTGATATCAATTCCGGTGACACCGGAATGATGGTTAACTGTTGACTGTTGACTGTTGACTGTTAACTGTTAACTGTTAACTGTTAACTGTTGACTGTTAACTGTTGACTGTTAACTGTTAACTATTCCCTAAAATTAATCGCGCGATAGTTACACCTGTCGCGCGATTAATTATTTTTGGTGTAGGGAAACGGCTTTGCTGTGTCCTCTTAGATTTTAGAGGCGGCTTCCATTTGTCGCACTACTGTTAAAGCTGAATAGGAAACGCCGGCAGTTCCTTCTCCGGGATGGGTGGAGTCACCTACTAACCACAAATTTTTAATTGGTGTGCGATTGGCAAATCCGAAGGGCCCGAAAGTTGGTATTCGCTGCCCGATGCCACCCACAACGCCTCTATCTCTCGCCGTGTAGCGGGCAAAGGTGCGGGGTGTGGCGGCTTCTTGGTGTACGATCGACTCTGGCGTCAAATTGAAATATTCGCTCAAACGGGCGATCGCCCCGACCGTATATTTTTGCTTCAATCCTTCATAATCAACCGAATTCCACCACATTCGAGTATCAGTAAATGACGAAGCGATAATTGTCGCCATTCCCTCCGGTGCTCGGCCATCACCCGGATGGCTGACAGAAACAAATAATGAATTATTCTCCCCAATCTCGCCTTCGTAATCGTAGAGAAACTGAAGGTGCGGCGGACAATTTGCCGGAATTGCGCTTTCATGCACTCCCAAATATATGACAAATGCACCGGATGCGGGCGGCAATTTATCAACTCGATATTTGTAGCCGGCCATTTGGTTTGGGAGTTGGTTTGTTGTCTCTGAAGTCTCTAATTTAACGGAGAAATTATCTGTTGAATTTCCGACAACCGGCTCGCCTGACAACAATTTTACTAGATTTTGCGCTGTCACGTTGGCAACAATGCGATCGGCAGTTTCTGTCCAAACTTCGCCTGTTTTTTGATTGCGAATCACTGTACCGGTCGCTTTGCCGTTGGCGGTGACAATACTTTCAACTGTGTGCCGCAACAGGACTTTGCCGCCGTCTCGTTCGATCGCCCCTACAAGTCGATCGCTCAACACCTGCATACTTCCTTGTAAATGATACAATCCCTGCGGCTCTTGCGAAACTCCTAAAGCCGTCGCCGCGTAAAGTAGCGCCGTTTCTTCGGTATCAACTTGAGAATACAATTTTAACTGCAAATCCAGAAAAGTTTTCAAGCGCAAATTGTCGCCCAACCCACACAGCCGCAAAGCATCTCCCACTGTCATAAAAGTGAAAGGCAAAGTAATTAGAGTATCGGGGCGAACTGCTTGAATTAATTGCCAGAAATCCCAGAGATTTCTGGGCGGTAAAACTGGATCGCGCCCCTGAAAGTTCCAGCTAGCTTTGAACAATGCAGACAATAATTGCCAAAAAGGTTCGCTTCCAGGAAACTGCCGCTGCCTTTCTTCCTGCCACTTTTGCGGATCTCGCCACACGCTAATCGGTGCGGTTTCTCCCGGCAAAAACACCGCACAAGCGGGATCGCAGGGTGTCGCTGCGGGAAGTTCTATGTCTAATTCTGAGAAAATTCGGTGGTGAATGCCTCCGGGTTCCAATCCTGCAACCTGCGTGGCGCCGACATCGAAGGTAAAGCCTTTGCGTTTGAAGGTGGAAGCGCATCCTCCGGGGACGATCGCCTGTTCTAAGACTAGCACTTTGTATCCTCTGCGGGCTAGCAGGGCTGCTGCTGTCAGCCCGCCGATGCCGCCTCCAATTACCGTGACGCGGCCCTTAGTGTCTGCTGGATTGGATTTGCTCTCAGGGGTGCGATCGGCTCTCATAATTTATTTATTGTAATATTTCTTAATAGTATGCTCATATTTTGCAATAAAAAGCTCTTGTAGCGACAGGTGGAAATCTATCGCTACAAGAGGAAGGAGACCGAATTTAGAGGACGTTTTGTTTTAGGGATAAGGTGCTCCGGGCGCACCCGGAGCGTTAGACAGTGGCGTGTTGATGAGAGAATCACTGACGGCGCCACTTGTTGAGATAAGCTTCGCCAATGCCAGCCACAGCCTGCATTTGAGCTAGCTGTTCCCGTAAAGCTTTGATGGTTCTTAGCTGTTCTTGAGACTGTTGCTGCAAAGCGTCGTAATTTCGCTGTATCGCCGCACTCTGGCTCGATTCATTTTCCAGATATTGCAACTTGCTCAGTTTAACTTGGAAGTCGCCGATCGCACTTGACTTTTCTGCTAACTCGTGCTGCAAAGATTCGTAACTCGACTTCGACACGGTTTCCTGGAATTGGCTTTCGAGATTTTGCTTTTCGGTGGCGAATTGCTGCTGCAAAGATTCCACAGCGCTGGATTTTTCGGCGAGTTGCTGCTGCAAAGATTCCAGAGCACTGGATTTTTCCCCTAGCTGTTGCTGAAACTCGTGTTCCCGGTGTTCTTTTTCAGCGAGTTGCTGCTGCAAAGATTCCAGAGCACTGGATTTTTCGCCTAGCTGTTGCTGCAAAGATTCCAAAGCACTGGATTTTTCGCCTAGCTGTTGCTGAAACTCGTGTTCCCGGTGTTCTCTTTCGGCGAATTGCTGCTGCAAAGATTCCAGAGCACTGGATTTTTCGCCTAGCTGTTGCTGCAAAGATTCCAAAGCACTGGATTTTT
>NZ_JAUBSH010000017.1:101911-104213 GCF_036704705.1 Microcoleus sp. K1-B1
TGTTCCCGGTGTTCTCTTTCGGCGAATTGCTGCTGCAAAGATTCCAGAGCACTGGATTTTTCGCCTAGCTGTTGCTGAAACTCGTGTTCCCGGTGTTCTTTTTCAGCGAATTGCTGCTGCAAAGATTCCAGAGCACTGGATTTTTCGCCTAGCTGTTGCTGCAAAGATTCCAGAGCACTGGATTTTTCGGCTAGCTGTTGCTGAAACTCGTGTTCCCAATGTTCTCTTTCGCCTAGCTGTTGCTGCAAAGATTCCAGAGCACTGGATTTTTCGGCTAGCTGTTGCTGAAACTCGTGTTCCCGGTGTTCTTTTTCAGCTAATTGCTGCTGCAAAGAAGCGATCGAACTTTCGCGTTCACTCAACTGCTTCTGTAAACTTTCGTAACTTGACTTCGCTACTGTTTCGGCTAATTGGCTTTCGAGATTTTGCTTTTCAGTAGCGAATTGCTGCTGCAAAGAAGCGATCGAACTTTCGCGTTCACTCAACTGCTTCTGTAAACTTTCGTAACTTGACTTCGCTACTGTTTCGGCTAATTGGCTTTCGAGATTTTGCTTTTCAGTAGCGAATTGCTGCTGCAAAGAAGCGATCGAACTTTCGCGTTCACTCAACTGCTTCTGTAAACTTTCGTAACTTTCTTGCAGCGGATTTGGCTTTACACTCACCGAGTCCGATAGAGTTTCTGCCGTTACAGCGTCATTAAATTCGCTTTCTTCGGCTGTTTCCCCTTGCAAGTGGGCTGCATCTACCTCCGTTTCTTCACCTTTTTTCCAAGTGACTGTAACTTCTGTCTTGTCCTTAGAAATATCCAGAGCGCCTTGTGCCAAGCGTTCTAGGAGTTCCGACCTTGATATTCCGAGCTTGCGAGCGATCGTGTTTAATCGATCGGCACTAGAAGAAGTCAGCGAAAGTCCGACTTTGACTTTACTTTCTGAATTGGAACTAACTACATTGCGATTTTTTTTGACCATTGGCATTTTCCTCATGCCAACCTACACTAATAAGTGTAGTGGCTGAAGCTTCTATTAAAATTAATTCTTGTTACTTACCAATTGTGCCAGCTTCTGTTCCCAATTGAACAAAAATCCGTGAATATACTCTTCGATCCATTCCTCGCCGTAGAACCGCTTAAACATTCCCTCGCCCGGGTTTTTTTCGGCACGATACGGCAGATTCTACAGTTGAGCTTGTTAGATACTATCTAACTTTGCCCCCCATGTCACCGATTCGGCGCGATCGACCAAATCCAAATAAGCCGCCAGAAAGTATTTTGCTCTATAAGCCTCATCTCTAAATAGCGGCTGAAAGTCGAGAAGCACCAAAATTTTCTTCTTGCCCAAAGACAAGAGGTGAATTCCCAACAGCGGCAAATCGTAATTGTGAGTAGGATAAATCACGCCATTAAAAAGTTGAGCAGATTCACCCGCATCGATGTAAGTGTAGCGGATTTTCCGTTATTGCCGACAGTCGTAACACCAACTGCCGATAGTAGCGGGGGTTTTGCCGCGGCTGAGATTAACTTCCAACGCGGCAGGAATGGGCCGACTTTGCCAATCAAACCTTTGAAACAGCTATTGCTCTAGGTATTCCCCAAAAGGCTGGTACATGGCGAATTAACTCAGATGGCAAAACTAATAGCGATCGTCAAGCATACCGATCGCCCCTGTCTCGTTTATTAGAAACAAAGTAACAATCCGTAATATTGGGAGGGTGATCGGGCTAATCTAGGGGCGGGTTTAAGAGTTTAAGGTCTGCTTGAGGTTGTAAGCCCTTGTTTTAAAGCGAAGCTTCCAAAGTCGCACCTGCAACCCGATGATCTCGATCTTTTGCCAAATAGCTCACAGCAGCGCGAGCTTGAGGATTGTCAAATTTGCTCAGCGCGCGAGCAACTCGCAGCCGAATTCCCCAGTAATCCGCGCTCACAAGAGGTAATAATTGCTGCAATGCCTCTTCTTGCTTCTGGGTATTTGCCAGGACACCAAATCCGTCAATTGCTGCTTCCTGAACAGGTAAATCTTCGCCGCCAAGACCGATCGCACAAATTTCAAATACTGCATCAGGACACTGCATTTCGTACAGCGGAGCCATGATACTGCGGCGGACGAGCCAATTATCATCGCGGCGAAAAGCTTCCACTAAATGAGAAATTGCCTCGGTTCCGAACCTTGACAAAGAGTTAGCGGCTTCGGCGCGCACGTTCGGATCGCGATCGAACTGCATCATTTTTACTGTACTTTAGACTAAATAAAGATGAGAACGGTGGCTTTGAGAAGAACTAAAGCCACCGCGCCGGGAGAGAATAAGG